>JACQAK010000012.1 GCA_016194985.1 Bacteroidota bacterium | reverse complement strand
AGCCTTTGTAGGCTTGATTTTCTGGACATTTTATTTCCTGTTTAATAAATCCCAAAAACCACCGGAAATATTTAAAACAGTTTCACCTTTTGATACTTCTATTGTGAAAAAAACGGTGGCAACAGGTTCTGTAACTCCCCGAAAAGAAGTAAATATGAAATCACAGGTGAGTGGTATCATCGAAAAATTATACATCGTTGCCGGACAGCAAGTAAAACAAGGAGATGTGATCGCAAAAATTAAAGTTATCCCTAATATGTTGAATCTGGCGAATGCCGAAAACAGAATTAGTGCTGCTCAGGTAAATTATGATAATGCCAAGATGGATTATGATAGAAATAAGGCCTTATTTGATCAGGGAGTTATTTCAAGATCAGATATGCAAGCTTACGAACTGAAAATTAATTCAAGCAAAGTTGAATTAGAGGCCGCTCAAAACCAATTGCAGATCATTAAGGAAGGAGCGTCTAAAACATCCGGTTCAGCCAGTAATACATTTGTAAAAGCAACCATTACCGGAATGGTGTTGGATGTGCCTGTAAAAGAAGGAGGTCAGGTCATAGAAAGTAATACCTTTAATGAAGGAACAACGATTGCATCGGTAGCGAATATGGGGGAAATGATTTTCGAAGGGAAATTAGATGAGAGCGAAGTGGGAAAGGTTCAGGAAAATATGGATATTGTGTTAACTATCGGTGCGATTGATAAGGAGAGTTTTAATGCAAAGCTTGAATATATTGCTCCAAAAGGTGTTACCGAAAACGGAGCGATTCAGTTTTTGATCAGAGCTTCTATTGATAAAACCAATTCATCCTTCTTACGAGCAGGGTATAGTGCTAACGCAGATATTATCCTGTCTAAAAAAGAAAAGGTAATGGCTATTCCAGAAAGTGTATTACAGTTCGAAAAGGAAAAAGCCTTTGTTGAAGTTGAAAAAGGAAATCAGGTATTTGAAAAGCGCTACGTTAAAACCGGTTTATCTGACGGAATTAATATTGAGATCCTTGATGGTATTCAAAAGACGGATAAACTTAAAATGCCTCAACTAGCAGAAACGCCTCATTAAATGATTTTTTTCCACCACAAATAGCCAGTTAAATGGTAATTCTTGTTTAGTAAGCCGGCCTTGTAATTGATCAGTAACAGATCGATCTGAGGCTCGGTCAGTTGCATGGCTTTATCTAATGAGATTCCTGCTTTTTGGGCATACCAGGTCTGACTCATTAAGTTGTGCTGACGTTGATCTTCTGTCAATATTTTCTCTAGAGAACTGGCATCCGGATTGACGCTCTCAAATAAGGCTTTGGCATGTGGATGTTCCCAGCCAAGCATATGGCCAAGTTCATGTGGCAGCGTTCTGAAATTTGCATTAGATATAAAATCCTGAATATTAGTTTTGTTTAATTTCACGCGCAAGCCTTTAAAATCAGCTTCTGCAGGGTTATTCCCGGCAATGGTATCTACAATCTGAAATAATGTTTTTGTTTTAGAACATTGAGATACTTTAGTTAATATATTAATTCCAATAGAAATATCCAGATTATATTTGCCATATTGATGTCGGTAAATTCTGGTGAGTACCTGAGAACTGGTATTGATAATATCCGCATCAACCGATATTACTACGGAATTATTGGTTTGTTTTATTATATTCATTTGAGGTTATACATCGTTAATGCTGCGTCGATACAATAAGCAACGTCTATCGAATAATGATTGGTTCCTTTGTTGGCTCTTCGTTTTCTTGCTAAACGGGTAATGATCAGTTTTTTTTCCGGAACACAAATCACATATTGCCCCAACATGCCCTGCATATAAAAAACAACCATGCCCTTATATTCTGTGAGCCACCAGGCATATCCATAGGTGTGATTTGGTTTGCAGTCTTCTTCATTACAATTAAATGGCGAAATAGAACAACGAACATAATTACTATCCAGCAATTGTTTTCCGTTCCAGTTCCCGTAATGCATAAAAAGTTTCCCCATGCGTGCAAAATCTTTAGCATTGCTGTTAATACAGCAAAACGCTTTTTCCAAACCATCTTTTTTATCCAGACTCCAATAAGCATTTTGCTCGCAATTTAATGGCCCCCATAACTTCTCGCTTAAATAAGTAGACAAAGGCTTGTTGGTGGCCTTAGAAATACAATAGCCCAACAGGGCAGTATTCCCACTCAGGTATTTAAAAACGGTTCCGGGCTCACTGGCTTTTTCAGTATATTGTGTAGAAGCTTTTAAGAGATCAGATCCATAGTAGCCCTCGGCCGGATAGGAAAATGGATTAGCGTAACTCTCATCAAAGGCGATGCCCGAAGACATTGTTACTAAATGTTCCAAAGTTATTTTTGAACGCCAGTCGTTTTTAAATTCCGGAATATAAGTGCTTACAGGCTCGTTTACATTTTTGATGTAGCCATCCTGTATTGCAAAACCAAGTAATGCTCCTGTATAGGATTTAGCCATACTAAAGGAGTTGGTGTGAGACGTATCACTAAATGAATCCCAGTATTGCTCATGAATCAATGTGTCGTTTTTGATTATTACTAAAGCATGGGCTTCAACTTTTCTCATTACCGAATCTAAAAAAGGAGATAATGTGCCGGTATTGTAATCTTTGGAAACCGGCCAGGGTTTGGGATCGGTAGCGGTTATTTTTCTGTTTTCAAAGATATGATATTCAGTGGCACTTGGTCCGCTTTTGCCTTGCAGGTATGTTGTTTGAATAGCTTTGTATAAATACCATCTTCCCGAAAAAATAATGATGCAGTTTATCAAAACAAAAACTGTCAGAAAACCATAAAGCAAGAATTTAAAAATCTTTTTTAGCATCGGATTGTATTTATCTCTGACTTTGTTAAGGCTTACAGATTAGTTGTTGCCTCAGATATAGTTAAAGGATTAAATTAATTGACATTCAAATAACACACTAAAATGTTTTTTTAGTTTTTCTTTTATTTGTGGCAGGTCAACTTCCTGCCCAAGTTCCTTATTTAAACTTGTAACGGCTTTATCCTGTATTCCGCAGGGGATAATATTTGAAAAGTAATCCAGATCAGAATTTACATTAAAACCCCAACCATGCATGGGCCTTGAATACGTTATCTTCGTCTAACCATACACCGGTTTCTCCTTTACTGCGCCCGGCTTTGATGCCATATTCATCAAGGGTTAATATAATGGTTTCTTCCAGTAAGCGTAAATATTTATGGATATCCGTAAAAAAATGATCCAGATCTAAAATGGGATAACCAACCAATTGTCCGGGACCGTGATAGGTAATATCGCCGCCCCGGTTGATTTTATAATATGTGGCTTCTTTTTCTTCCAGTTGGTGTTGGTTTATGAGAAGATGAGAAGCATCGCCGCTTTTACCTAAGGTATATACATGGGGATGCTCAACAAACAGTAAATGGTTTTTTGTTTCGGTTTGAGCCGAAGGATCCAGATCTCTATTGGCAATTTTTTGAGAAACGGTTTCATTGAATAAACTTTCCTGATAGTCCCAACAGGCTTTATAGTCCATCAGGCCAAGGTCTTGAAAAAGTACTTGTTTATTCAATTTAACTGTATTTTTTGAATTAACTTTTTGCTAACTCGTTTTTCAAATTGGTGATCACGTTTACTTCTATCGCATCAATATTTTTCAAATCAGCAATGTAGCAAGAAATCCAATCTCCGATATTAATTAAATAAAAAAACTGTTCAACTTTTGAAGTTCCTTTAGCAACAATATCAGTTACGGAGTGGCTGTATTTTGCAAATAATGGTTTACAAATATCGTAGCGTCTGATAGTTCTTTCATAATCAAACGATGTTCTGAAAGTAATCACTGCCAGCGAATCATTTTTTTCTGTCCATCCTACCAATTCATTGTGATTCATTTCGGGCAAGGTGTGATGCCAGCATAACATTTTACTGTTTTCGTTGATTTGTTGTCTGAAACGAACAGCAGCTCCTTCACAAGTTCCTAATGAATAAATTACCGGAATTTTATTCAGCAATTTTTTGGCAATGATACTGGCTTCTACTTTTATAGGTTCTTTTTCAGAATCTAATAAGCTGATGGAAGCTTTTACCTGGCTTAACAGATCGGTTTTAACAAACCCGTTAAACTGAATGATCTTGAATAATTGAACCAGAGAATAGCCTATGCAGGAGCGTGGAGGGTGTCCTCCCGGAATAATAATCGTATCGAATTTATATTTTTCAGCAATAGCTCTTACTTCTCCGCCACTGGTAATACAAACAATCTGAGCATTTTTATCGATTGCTTGTTTCATGGCAGAAAGCGTTTCTTCTGTATTTCCACTATAGGAGGAAATGATTACCAGAGAGGTTGAACTCACAAATTCCGGTAAAAAATAATCTTTGTTGATAACAATAGGAACGGGGCATTCCGACTGAACTAATTCAGATAGAATAGTACCGCCAATTCCGGATCCCCCTAATCCGGTGACAACAATATTCTGAATATTGTTTTTTTGAGTTAAAACGGCTGCATTGGCAATTCCCAAAGCTTCCTGTAATTGTTTTGTAAATCCTTCTACTAATGTCTTCATATAAAATATAACAATGTGGTAAAAGTATTTAAAAAAGATGAATATAAAAATTGACCTTTTTTTTCAACAAGAAATTAAAGTTATTAATTTTATATGTTGATAATCAGATGCTTATATAGACTTCAGAAAAAAACCAAATCTGATTTTTTTCTGAAGTTGGGTATTTAATAATTAATTAACTTATTTTCGCCCTGTTAAAAAATACTAAAAATTATGAAATACTTACTAAAACTCACTACTGCTGTGCTTTTAGTTGCTGCTTCGGGAAGCCATGTGTTGGCTCAAACCAAGCGAGTAGCCGGTACAGTAAAAGATGCCTCAAATAAGGAAGCTCTGTTTGGAGTGACCATTGGGGTTAAAAATTTGTCTGTTTCTGCTTTTACGGATGAAAACGGACATTTTAGCATTATGCTTCCGGATTCAGTAAAAAAATTATCCTTCAGAATGTTTGGGTATAAACCAAAAGATTACCCTGTAGGTGATAGTATCGTTGTAACCATGTCGCCTGAAGCACTACAATTAGACGAAACGGTTGTTACAGCCAATGCTATTAAAAGAGAGAAAAGAAGTTTAGGTTACTCAACTCAACAAGTAGGAAATGAGGACTTAACTAAAGGGCAAAGCACTAACGTATTAAGTGCTTTACAAGGTAAAGTGTCCGGTGTTAATATTACCTCTACTACAGGTGGTCCCGGATCCTCCAATCGTGTGGTATTAAGAGGTGGTACATCTATTACCGGTAACAATCAGGCTTTGATGGTTGTGGATGGTATTCCTATTGATAACTCCAATTTTAGAACTGGAGATGATTTGAATAATCAGGTGGATTATGGAAACAGAGCAAATGATATTAATCCTGACGATATTGAAAACGTGTCGGTATTAAAAGGACCTGCTGCTGCGGCATTGTACGGTTCACGTGCTTCCAATGGTGCAATTATCATTACCACAAAACATGGAAGAAGCATGGTCAATGAAAACAAGAAAATGGACATCACATTCAGTTCTGGCGTAACTTTTTCAAGAGTATTAAAATTACCTAAATTCCAAAATAAATACGGGCAGGGTGATTTACATAATATTAATGATGACAGACGTGAAAATTTTTCATGGGGTGAAGAATTTAATGGAGAATATCGCCCTTGGGGACAAATTATAGGAGGAGAACAACGTGTAAAAAAATATGAAGCTGTTCCTAATAACGTAAAAGACTTTTTTGTTACGGGAATGACTTATAATAACAATTTGGCTATTTCCGGAGGAAATGACAAGACAACGTATTTCTTATCAGCTAACTCATTGAATAACCAGGGAATTGTAAAAACAACAGGTTATAACAAATATAGTATTCGCTTTAATGGTGAAACACAATTATCGAATAAGTTCTCATCTTCCATTTCTGTGAATTACTCCAGTATTAATAGCGATTTGCCGGGTGGTGGACAAGGAGACGCAGGTATCTTTAATAACCTGATACAAACCCCACGTGATATTAAAATTACCGACGGTAAAGACTTAGGAAACAAATTTAATGAGTACAACGATGAGACCGGAACTTATGGGTTTTATGGAGCTTATACGACTAATCCGTATTTTGTGTTAAAGAATAACCGCAACACCAATAAAGTGGATCATATTCAGGGTAATACAACTTTAAATTATAAAGCTACACCTTGGTTAACCATTACAGAGCGTATAGGTGGTGATATTTATTCCGACAGACGTTACCAAAAATGGAAAAAGTATAGTTATAAACCAATTGATCCTTTCTGGGAAGGAAATGATAAAGTTGCTCAAGGTAAATATTCGGAAGATATTTATAATATCAATGAAATGACCAATGATTTGATGTTGAACTTTAATAAAGACCTTGGGAAGGATTTTAAAATTTATGGTACGTTAGGAAATAACGTTTATCAGAGAACACAAACCGAATTGTTTTCGCAAACAAACCAGCAAGGTGGTTTAATTACGGCCGATTACTATAACGTATCTAACTCAAACGGGCCTGCATTAACAAATAATACTACTTTTAAACGTCGTTTAATAGGTGTGTATATGGATGCAAATGCTTCCTACAAAAACATGTTATTCTTGGGCGTAACAGCTCGTAATGACTGGTCTTCAACATTACCAAAAAATAACCGCTCATATTTTTACCCAAGTGTAAATGCGTCATGGGTATTCTCTGAGTTATTTAACGATAGTATCAGAAACAGCTGGTTTAATTTTGGTAAACTAAGAGCAAGTTATTCTAAAGTAGGTAAAGATGCCGGAGAGTATTTAACTAGCACTGTATTTAATAAAACGGTAATTGATGGTGGTTTTGGAACAACCCAAACGCCATTCAATAATATTGGAGCTTATTCGATGGGTGATCGATTAGGAAATCCAAATTTAAAACCTGAGATCACTACTGCTTTTGAAGTAGGAACAGAGTTAAGCTTCTTTAAAGATCGTTTAGGATTTGATGTATCTTATTATGTAAACAATACAAAAGATCAAATTATCAATATTCCTATTTCTAATGCTTCCGGATATACTTCCAGTACAATTAATGCCGGTAAAATTGAAAATAAAGGTATTGAGTTGTTAGTGAGAGGTACGCCTGTATTAACTAAAAAAGGATTTAAAGTAGATATCACCGGAACATTTACTAAAAATAAAAATAAAGTGGTTTCTTTAATTGATGGTGTAGATCAGGTAAATATCGGGGGAACAACCAGTATGGCAATTGTTGCTCAAACCGGCCAACCTTACGGATCTTTTTATGGTATTGATCTAATGAAAGATGCAAACGGACATGTTGTTGTTGATTCAGCAACCGGTTTGCCTTTAAATACTACCAATGCATCAATTTTAGGGAATTACCAGCCAAAATGGATGGCATCTTTAGGAGCTAATTTGAGCTACAAAAATTTGTCTTTCAGTTTTATGTTTGATACTAAACAAGGAGGTTATTTCTACTCTCACACAAAATCAACAATGGCTTTCGTAGGAACTTCACAGGAAACTGCTGAAGGTGGACGTGATCCGAAAATCTGGGATAATTCAGTTTATATCAATAGTAAGGGCGAGACTGTAACTAATACAACTCAAAAATATGATCCTTATATTTATTATACTACCAGATTACCTGATGGGCAAAACATCATTAATGCAACGTATGTGAAATTAAGAGAGATTGCTTTAACCTATCGCATCCCTAAAAAAGCATTAAGCAAAACACCTTTTGGAGGAATATCTTTCAGCTTATTTGCTAATAATGTATTTATCTGGACTCATAAATCCAATGTGTATTCTGATCCGGAGCAAAACTCTTCTGGTGCTAGTAATGCTCAGGGCTTTGAGTTTTCTTCAGTGCCTTCACAAAGAAACTTTGGTTTTAATGCTAAGTTTAATTTTTAATAAACTGTAAAAAATTGTAAGATGAAAAAAATAAGAATATATATAGTTACGGCAACATTGGCTTCTATAGCCTTTGTTGGATGTAAAAAAGATTTTTTAGAAATCAATACAAATCCAAACTCTCCTGAAAAGGTTGATATTAAGGATGTTTTACCTTCCGCTGAATTAGCCATTGGTCATGTGATGGGTAATAATTTTCAGATTTTTGGATGTATGTGGGCACAATACTGGACGCAAAATCCATATTCTTCACAGTATAAATCCATCGATCAATACTCACCGTCTGCATCAGATTTTGATAGCCCCTGGAGAATATGTTATTCTGATGCATTACAGGATTTAAATTACGTTGTAAAGAAAGGAACAGAAACAGGTAAACTACAATATGTAGCTTGTGCAAAAATCCTGCAGGCATATACATATCAGGTATTAACAGATAATTTTGGAGATATTCCTTTCTCAGAAGCATTACAGGCAGAAGATGGTATTCTTTCTCCTAAGTATGATTCTCAAAAAGACGTGTATACCGGAATTATTACATTAATTAATGATGGAATAGCTTTAATTGATGTAAATGCTACAGATGGCCCTTCTACAAATGATTTATTATTGGGTGGAAATATGAGCATGTGGCGTAAGTTTGCAAATACCCTTAAATTAAAGGTGTATTTACGTATGGCTTATGTGGATCCTGCAAAAGCAAATGCTGGTATCTCTGCTATGGCAGGAGAAGCATTTTTAGGAACCGGAGAAAATGTTCAGATTAAATACTCTACAACTCCCGGAGGTACTAATCCTTTATATTCTGTTTTTTCTGAAATTAGTGGAACACAAAATTTAGTGGCAAGTTCTACTTGTTTAGATACTATGTATTATGCAGCAGACGATCGAATCACCGTATTTTATGATACAATCGCAGGTCCTGATTATGCCGGAAATACTCAGGGAGATTATACATCTAGTATTCCTGTTTCTCAACTATCATTGCCTAATGCTTTAACAGGAGCTAATTATTCATCTTTAAGAGATAAGCCTGCTAAAGCGGCTTCTGCTCCTGTGAAATTAATCAGCGATTATGAAAGCTTGTTTCTACAATCAGAAGCTGTTGCCCGTGGCTGGATGGCTGGTGATGCCAAACAATTATATGAAGACGGAATTATCGCAAATTATTTGGCTTATGGTTTAACAAGTGCACAAGCAACAACTTATTTCTCGCAACCGGGACTTGGATTCCCTACCGGAGGAACTACAGAAGATAAAGTACAGGCGATTATTACACAAAAATGGTTTTCAATGTGTGGTAACCAAGGAAATGAAGCCTGGACAGAGTACAGAAGAACAGGATACCCTGATATTTTAATAGAATCAGTTAATTCGTTTATTGGTTCAGGAAGAATGCCTAACCGTATGTTTTATCCAAGTACTGAATTAACAAGAAACCCTAACGTGCCGGCTCAACATGTTATTTACGACAGAGTGTGGTGGGATATTAACTAATTTTTAAAAACAAAAAATTATGAAAAAAATAGCATTGATAGTTTTGGCAAGCATACTTGTAATTGTAGCTTGTAAAAAGAAAGATATACCGGGAGAATCCAAAGTGGTAAAAGTTCCAAAATTTGAATTAATTGGACCAACTGCATTTAGTACTCCCGCAGGACCGGGTAGTTATTCAGATCCCGGAGTAAAATTTACAGATGAGCAAGGCGTAGAATCAATTATTACGACTCCTACATCCAGTGATGTTGATTTATCAGTACCAGGTTTTTATTCATTAACTTATGAGAAAAAAACCGAATACGGATATAATTTAAAAGCATCCAGATTAATTTTGGTGACTCCTGTTTCTTCAACAGATGATTATTCGGGTATTTATGCAAGATCATCTAATAGTCAAACAGTAACAGTCACTAAAATAGGAACAGGGTTGTATACTACCGATAATGTTGGTGGTGTAGCCGGAAATAATGCATTTGTGTTTGATGTCTATTTTGGATTAGTAAATGATTCTGATATCGTTATTCCTCCTCAAACAGGTGATGCTATTGGAGATTTTTATGGAACAAACGGTAAATTGAGAAAAAATGCAGTTGATACAACTTTAGAATGGAAGTTAGTAGGATCTGCATTTGGCCCATCTTTAAGAAAATTTGTCAAACAATAACAGTCTAATTGTAAGAAATAAAAAAGCTTCGCTAATTTTAGCGAAGCTTTTTTATTTTTCAAATGCTTCTACCGCTTCTATCCATTCTTTAGGTACTTCAACGGTTTCGTTGGCCTCGTAATTCATGCATACCAGCGTGCATTTACCAAAGGCACACAATTGCTTTTCTCCATTATTTTCAATGGTTAATACCGTTTCGGCATCAAAGCTCTTAGTGCCAAAACGGGTAATTTTAGTGTAACAGTATACCTCGTCTTCCAGTAAAATAGGGCGTTTGTAAGTAATTTCTGTTTTTGCCAGGATCATCCCGGTTTTAATCCAGTTGTTTTTCTTTCTTAAAACTTCTTTAAAATAATCCACACGGCCCATTTCAAAATAGGTGATGTGATTGGCATTATTGACGTGCCCTTGCTTGTCAATATCTTTGAAACGAATTTGAATTTTTATTTTGTGTGAATACGAAGAGAGTAACTCGTGTAGTTCCATGATATTATACTTCTCTGTTTAATAAATGAAGGGCAAATGCTTTCAGATCATTTTTTCTCGTCGCTTCGGCATCTAATTCTTCCAGATGTTTTAAGGCAATAGCCGTATGCGTATTTGCTTCTTTCACAGCTAATTCTCTTACTCCCAGAGTATCGTAAATAGCAGTTACCTGTTTAACTTTTTCTGTTGGCAGCACTTCTTTAGAGGTCAATAAATACTGTAATGAGCTGCTTTGGTTTTCATTTGCTAACTCAAAAGCATTTAACAGCATAAATGTTTTTTTATTAGAGAGAATGTCTCCGCCTACCTGTTTACCAAATTTTCCATCATCGGCGTATACATCCAACACATCATCCAGTATTTGAAAAGCAATACCTACATGCTTGCCAAATTCGTAAATATGTTTTTGATTTTTGTCGGAAGCATTGGCGCAAATAGCACCCATTTGTAAGCTGCAGCCTAATAATACAGCTGTTTTATAGGTGATCATATGAATGTAATTTTCAACACTTACTTTTTCCTGTGTTTCAAAATTCATATCCAGCTGTTGACCTTCGCATACTTCTATAGCTGTTCTCGAAAATAATTTAAGTAATTCCAAAACATGATGAGAATTGGCATTTGATAAGATGTCAAATGCTTTTACCATCATACCGTCGCCACTCAACAGGGCAATATTGTGTCCCCACTTTTCGTGAACAGTTGAATGTCCTCTGCGTAATGGAGCATTATCTAAGATGTCATCATGTATCAGAGAGAAGTTGTGAAACAACTCTACAGCTAATGCCGCATGTATAGCCTCTTTTGGATTTGCATCAAACAGTTCGCAACCAACCAATGTCAATAAAGGTCTTACGCGTTTACCGCCCAGGCCAATGATATAAGCCATGGGCTCATACATTTCTTTTGGTAAAGCCTTGTTTAAAGAATATTGCTGATCATCAATAGCTTGATTTAGAATACTGAATAAGGGAGCGTATGCTTGCACGTTTTTATAATGTGGTTAAACTATTTGGCTTCTGCCATTTTTAATAAGTAAGTTCCGTAACCACTTTTGGTTAAAGGTGTCGCTATTTTTATTAATTGCTCTTTGGTAATGAATCCCATTTTAAAAGCAATTTCTTCAATACAACCGATTTTCAATCCCTGGCGTTCTTCAATAACCTGAACAAATTGTCCGGCCTGCATCAGGGATGCAAATGTTCCGGTATCTAACCAGGCAGTACCTCTGTCTAAAATAGACACTTTAAGTTGCTTACGTTTTAAATATTCTTTGTTAACGTCCGTGATTTCATATTCTCCACGTGGAGATGGTTTTAATGTTTTAGCAATTTCCACAACAGAGTTATCATAAAAATACAATCCCGGAACGGCATAATTGGATTTTGGAACAGTTGGTTTTTCTTCTATTGATAAAACGTTGAAATCCTTATCAAAATCCACAACACCATAGCGCTCAGGATCGCTTACATGGTAGGCAAATACAACGCCTCCATCCGGATTATTGATTTTTTGCAACATACGGCCCAATCCTACGCCATAAAATATATTGTCACCTAATACCAGAGCAACTTTGTCTTTTCCGATAAATTGCTCTCCAATCACAAAAGCTTGCGCTAAACCGTTAGGTACTTCCTGAACAGCATAACTGAATTTGCAACCCAATTGCTCACCACTACCCAGTAATCGCTCAAAATTAGGTAAATCCTGAGGAGTAGAAATGATAAGTATTTCATTGATACCGGCCATCATAAGCACGGATAATGGATAATAGATCATTGGTTTATCATAAATCGGCATCATTTGTTTACTCATAGCCAATGTTAATGGATGTAAACGCGTGCCAGAGCCTCCGGCTAATATTATTCCCTTCATCTAGTTATAAATTAATTGCTTTTAAAAATAAGATTTTATTTTAGAAGAAATTGACTTTTAGGGCGTTTTTTTCCTTAATAATTGCCAAATGCTTAGTAAGTTTGTACGCAAATTTATTCTCCATGATTTCTCAAAATTCAAACAAAGCGGTTATTTATTGGCTGTTGACGGGCTGTGCCTTGGTGTATTTAATGGTTGTAATTGGTTGTATTACTCGATTAACCCATTCAGGCTTATCTATTACCGACTGGAGTTTTATGGGCTCCATCCCCCCTTTATCTGAGCAGGCATGGCAGGAACGTTTTGCCAAATATCAGCAAAGTCCGGAATTCATGAAAGTGAATTACACCATGCAAATGGCAGAATTCAAGCACATCTTTTTTTGGGAATATTTTCATCGGTTGGTTGGTCGCACCATGATGTATGTATTTGCTATCGGGTTGGTGGTGTTGATCATTCGAAAAAAGATCAACAAACAAATGCTGCCTTCTTTGATTTTATTGTTTTTTATGGGCGCTATGCAAGCTGTTATTGGCTGGTGGATGGTATATAGTGGTTTGCAGGATAAACCCGCTGTAAGCCATTTCAGATTAGCAACTCATTTGATGAGCGCCTTTACTTTATTTGCCTTTACGTTCTGGTTTGCATTGAAATTGTTAAACCCAAAAAATCAGATCGAAGAGAATACCGGAGGCAAATTGAAATGGTGGGCGTTGTCGTTTTTTGTGCTGTTGATTATGCAGATTATTTATGGGGCATTTACTGCGGGTTATGTAGAGGGTGATGCTGCTAAAATCCGCCCGGGGCAGATATTCAATACCTGGCCAAAAATGGGAGATGAATGGATTGCAGAACAGGTAACAATGAAAGGAAGTTTTTATTTGAACTTTTTTGAAAATGCCAGTGGCATACAATTCGTGCATCGCACATTGGCAATTGTAGTTTGTATTGTGGTATGTATCATTTGGTATAAATCCACCAAATTGAAATTGAATGCGTCTCAATACAGAGGTGTAACGTTTTTAATCTATGGAGTTACTTTACAATTTATTTTAGGTGTATTAACCTTGTTGTATCAGGTTCCTGTTGTGTTGGGTGTATTACATCAAACAGGTGCTTTCTTTTTATTCGGAACAGGCGTGTATTTAATTTTTCATACGTTTAGGAAAGTAGATTGAACTAACGAATTCCGGTAATCGTATTCTTTTTTTTGGGCCTGAACAAGGCATTGAATTTGTATTCGATGCCTTCACTAGGCATTAACGCAGGAGATTGCGCCAGTTGCATCTGAGGATTGATAAAGAAAAAACCTGACAAGGTTTTGATGTTATATGCTTGTCGGGCAGAACTATTTTGCGCCTGATGTAAAATGATCCAATCCTGTTTGGGATTTGCTTTTAAGTAGGCTTTATAGCTTTTAACGCTATCGTCCAAACAAACGCTGATAAAGGTGATTTTATCATTGAACTTTTTCTTTAAATCAACAATCTTTTGCATTTCTTTCTGACTGGTTTCACTTTCGCTCGAAAAAAAGTTGAGGTATATGTGTTTCCCTTTATAACTAAACAAGTTTACCTTCATGCCGGCCTTATCATTGGCTGTAAAATCAGGGGCGGGAGCACCTGGCTGCAATTGATAAATAGTTTGTAGCATATTAAATGCAATGGTCTTGTTTTCCTGAACTTTTGTTTCGCGGTACAATTGCTCGATTACGCTTTGTACCTGTTTTTTATCAAAATCAGGACTATAATAAAAATCGATCAAGCCCTTTAATATCAATAGTTCACGAACAGTATCATTAGTGATGGATTTATCGGACTTGAATTGTGTCCACAAATCTTTATAGTCACCAAAAGCATTAATGCTGTTGTAAATATTTCCACCGTTTTTGGTTGATGCATACGCTTTTAAATAACCTTTGAAATGAACATTAAAAAATTGCATGTATTCGTAATTTGAATACTGTATGGGTTTTTTATCAATAAACTGTTTATATAAAAACAATTTACTTCTGGATGTGCTTGAGAAAAAATTGGCGAAGGAGTAGTTCACATAGTTTTTGAAGTAAGGGTTTTTAATATGGGCGTATCTTTTCTGACAAGTAACCACAAATGTATCCAGCAAGACATTTAATTTTGCAGGGGATAAGTACCCGTCTTTTACATTTAAAAATAAATTATTGTATTGGGTATTGAAATCAATGATCAACGCATTTAATTCAGTACTGTCCTTGCCGTAAACACTAATATCAACAGTGGTTTCGGTTCCTTCCTGATGGTTGGCCAAAGAATCCTGTTCCGGGAAATAAATACCATAAACGAAATTTGGCTGCACATAAATTTTTCCAACCAGATTCTGGATACTAATCAACACGGGTTTGGTAATTTTTGATTGGAGCCTAAGCTCAAAGTAACCATCTTTATCTATCGTATCTGAACTCTCTTTAATTAAGGTGTAAGTAACGTAATCAGAAAAGTCACTTAATACAACTTCTTTTCCAATATGAGAGGCATGCGCTTTTCCTTTGATAGTAATGTTTTGGGCACTACCTGCCATCAATAGGCCAAAAAGAAATACAGTTAAAAACCTCATATGCTTGTATAATACCAAATATACTATAAGTTACAGATTATTTTCAGAGCTTATTATTAAGATATGTTAATCCTCAGACTGATTAAAAAAGCTGAAATGCACATTCCCGTATTTACGGGTTTCTACGTAATTTTTTTTTGTACTTAGATCTGTTTTTGGCCCATGCTCTATGATCAATAAACCGCCTTCATTTAATAGCTGTTGTTTGAATACGAGATCATGGATCATGGCAATATTTTCTAATTCATAAGGCGGGTCTGCAAAAATAAGATCGAAGGTCGAATGCGATTTTTCTAAATATTTAAATACATCAGCCCTGTCTGTAAAAATAGTATTAATCTTAAGTGCTTTGGCGGTGTCTTTCAGGAAGTATAAGCAAGGCGAATGTTTGTCAACGGCATGAATTTTTTGGGCGCCGCGTGAAGCAAATTCCAAACTGATATTTCCTGTGCCACAAAACAGATCCAACACGGTTAGATCTTCAAAATCAATTTTATGATTTAAGATATTGAACAACCCTTCTTTGGCGAAATCGGTTGTTGGCCTAACGGGTAAGTTTTTAGGCGCTATGATTTGTTTACCTTTATATATGCCGCCAATTATTCGCAAAATAAACGGTTTAATAGTGTGTAATTGAAATGCTGCGGAGCACCATTGATTTGTGACCAATTGAGACTTTTGTGACCAAGAGCCAACCGGATATGCCTTATGTATTTTTTTAAAGAAGTAATTAATGCAGAGTTAGCATCCAGATTTCCAACAATGGTAATAGTGGCCGTCAAAGGATTTAGCTGATATTGTTCTAAAATAAACAATACATAGTATAGTACGTCTTCCTGTGTTTTAATCGAATACTGGTTGGTGAGCAATAACTTTTGCTCTTGTTTCACAACTACTTCAATATAATTTGAGTGAACAGACAGAATAATATTTTCTTTTACCAGCTCTTCGGATTGCATCATCATCTTTGACAATACGGTTAAGGTATGCTTTAGTTGATGATTCGGAAATAACTGATCCAAGGTAGATTTCAAAGCATCGTCAATGGCAAAAATTAATTTAATATCAGTATTGATATCGTCTGTTAATACTATTTTATCTGCCACAGAGCCTGTATTAAATTCAAGAAGTGCGCGGTTATTCTCTGAATGATAAAAAGAGGTTGGGCATAGGGTGAACTGCGCTGTAAAGTAGTTAATGTAAACGTGCGCGTATCTTTTTTTTGAGAATCGAAAATGTGTAATGGCGTTTATTAAATGCTCGCTTATCGAATAATTTAAAATATTTTCGATAGGATAATAACAAACAAATAAAGGTTTATTTTGTTCTGATTGAAATTCACAAAATGTAATCAGATGTTCGGATAACTCTATGGTAAGCGTATCCGCCAAATCGGATAACTGTCCAAAAGAAGAATAATTTATGTTAATATCTGCCGACATGATGAATTACAAAACTAAACTATTAATGCGATTACAGAAAAAAATTGTCATTTATTTTGGGTTAAATACTTCCGGAATAAATACTTCATGTGATTTGATATCGTAGTACTCTTCAATCTGTTCTGTTTTGCCATTACGCTTAAAGGTTACTTTTGTTTCCGTGTATCCGTTGCAACTTTTTTGGAAGGCGTCAAATGTCATATCCATATAACTATTGTCTTCCATTTTTTCGATGATTCTTACAATTCGCCAGTCTTTTTTACTCACCCATAGTTGATTGGAAAGAGTATCTCCTGCTAAAGCACCGATAACATATACGGTATGCTTACCCCATTTTTGAGTAGATAAGATCTGAGTGTTGTAACGCTCTTTTTGCAAGCGGTTAAACACATCCGGAAGTTCCCTGTAATACATACCACCTAATAATAAA
Source organism: Bacteroidota bacterium (assembly GCA_016194985.1). GTDB lineage: Bacteria > Bacteroidota > Bacteroidia > B-17B0 > Aurantibacillaceae > UBA4416. The sequence goes on along the minus strand of JACQAK010000012.1, from coordinate 16,825 downwards.
AGTAATATATTGCTATCATAGTTCACTTTCTTCAGTTGATTGTTTTTGTAACGATAAGAGCTGTCGTTCTTAAAAATCACAAAATTTCCTTCTTCCGTTTTCCCGAAATCAATCCTGAACTTATCAGGAAATTCAATATACTCATGCCATTCAGAATGCCCAATAATACTGTCATGCCGATAATGTGTATTTTTTTGAGAGAAAGTATATAATTGGCAGGGACCCTGTTTGTATTTTTGATACAGGAAATCAATCACATCTTTTCCGGTTTTGAATGTTAGTTTCGGAGAACCGGCATCAATATCCAGCCCTATAACCTGAGCCTTACCATACATAGCAAAGAAGAGGAGAATGACTATTAATTTATACATCATCAATACGTTAATTGTCGGTGAAACTCAGAACATATAATGGCACAGGCATTAGCTGCGTTCAGGGATTCACTGCCATTACTATTGGCAGCCGGTATAGTAATATGATGGGTAATATGTTTTAACACGTCCTTGGAAATGCCATTAGCTTCGTTGCCAATAACGATCATGCCTTTTGTTAGCTGGGAAGTATAAATGGGTTCGCCTTCTAAAACGGCTCCGTAAATCGGAATACCGGATAGTTTTGGTAATAATTCTTCAAAAGCCTCAGATACAACATTGACTCTTAAAACAGCCCCCATACTGGCTTGCAGCGTTTTTGGATTATAAAGCTCTGTGCAGGTTGGAGAACAAATTACCTGCTTAATTCCAAACCAATCCGCTATACGAATGATTGTGCCTAAATTTCCGGGATCTCTGATGTCATCTAAATACAGACTGGTAGCACTTTTTAGCAGATCAGAGTCTAAAGATTGACCGGAACTTTTTACAACTGCCAACACCTGATTTGGTGTGATTAACAAGCTGATTTTTTTGAGTTCGTCAGTGCTTATTTCACTATATGGGATGTGATTGTTAATGAGCAATGTCTTGTAGTGCTCAATGTATTCAGAAGTTGCAAACACTTCGGCAATTTCAAATTTTTGGTGCTGAATAAATTCAGTTACCAATTTAATGCCTTCTACAATAAACAATCCGTCTTCTTCCCTGTTTTTTTTAGAGTGTAGTGATTGAATATGTTTTATCTGATTTTTACTAATCATTTTTTAAACTTAAATTAGTAGGCTATAAATGTAAGTAAACCATTTGACCTATCTACAGGATATTAAAACTATTTTAAAACATACTCGCCATACCTGTCGGGTTGTTCTCTCTATCGTGTCATTACTTATTTTTTTTGCATCCTGTAACGTTAATAAGAATTTGAAGGAAAATGAACTTCTCCTGCAGAAAACGGGAATAAAGCAAAACGGAACAGCTATTGATAATTCCGAGTTGGAAGCCTTCATTCGACAAAAACCCAACCGTAAAATCTTAAAATTGGTGCGGTTCAATTTATGGTTATATAATCAGGTTGATCAGAAAAAAATGCTCGAAAAAAAAGAGAAACGGGATGCACGCTTTGACAGGATCAACGCAAAACGGATCGCAAAAAACGACCGGAGAAATGAACGGCGAATTGCCAAGGGTAAGCCTACCAAACTCCCTAATCTTAAAAATAAAGAGAAACCAACATTTCGCGAAAGTATTATGGAAGCTGGAGAACCTCCTGTGATTCTGGATACGTTCTTAACCAAGGTAACTAAAAATCAATTACAAAAATTTGTTTTTTCAAAAGGCTATTTTGATTCCAGAGTTCGTGATAGCTTAGTGTTGGACGTGAAAAATAAAAGAGCCAAAACATTTTATTTCATTTCTAAATCGAAGCCATATTTCATCAGAAATATAAATTATAAAATTGAGGATCCGCTTATCGAGTATTTTATTTTAAATGATACAACCTCTACTCTTATTAAACATAACACTATTTATGATGAAGATGTGTTGCAAAAAGAAAGAGAGCGTATCACGGAAACCCAGCTTAATAACGGGTATTATTACTTTGCACCGGAATATGTGTATTATTTGATAGATACTAATCTGGCTGGGCAGAACGTGAATTTGACGGTTGGTATTAAAATGTTTTCGAAGTCATACAGCGAAACAAATGATTCGTTGGTGTATGTAAATCATCCCCGCTACTATATCGAAAATGTGTATGTTATTCCGGAAACCATTATCGATTTCAGAGGGAAAGCAGATGGAGCTTACATGAAAGATACTGTGGAATATAACGGATTAAAGATCCTGCATAATGATAAATTAAAATTTCGAAAAAAAGATCTCACGCGTGATATTTCTGTATCTCCGGGCCAATTGTATCAACAAAACCTGGCGGAAGAAACATATAAAGGCCTCACTTCCTTAAAGGTTTTCAGAAGTGTTTATATACAATATGTCAAGAACCCTTCTTTTTCCGATAAGCTGGATTGTTATATTGTTTGTCAACCTGTTGTAAAACAAGCGCTCACACTGGAAACGGAAGGTACCAATACAAGTAATAACTTAGGGATAGCAGGTAGTTTGGTGTTTCAAAATAAAAATGCGTTCAGAGGGGCAGAATTAGTGGAACTTAAACTAAAAGGATCACTGGCCGCACAACGGCAATTTAATACCACACAAACAACTACCAATATTAACAATGTTCAAAATACCTTCAATACTGTTCAGTTTGGGCCTGAACTAAATATTTATTTTCCTAAACCATTATTTCCGTTCACCCTATTTTATTACAAAAAAGATGCAACCGAGAAACGGTATTTTATTCAGCCAAAAACAATTCTTAATTTATCAGTCAATTATCAATCACGACCCGAATTCAGCAGGACGATCTCCAATATTTCCTATGGATTTAAATTCACTAATAGCAAAGGATTATTTTCATATGATGTTGTTCCCTTTGAAGTGTATAGTGTGAAAGCGAAGTTGTTTGGAAACTTCAGAAATGAATTATTAAACCTGAATGATTTCTTTTTACTAAATTCTTTCCAGGATCACATTACCACATTATCCAAAGTATCGGCTACATTTAATAATCAAAACTTAACTACCAAAAGAAATTTAATGTATTTAAAAATGACATTAAGCTCTTCGGGTAATATTTTGCGAGGATTATATTCTGCTACCAACCAGCCAAAAGACGGGCAGGATCGGTATTTAATAGAAGGCGTTCCTTTTTCTCAGTTTGTGAAACTGGATGTCGATTATCGCTTTTATTTAAAGATCCGAAAACTAAGTAAGCTGGCCTGTCGTTTGGCAGGCGGGTACGGTAAACCGCTGGATAATTTAACCACATTACCATACGAACAAAGTTTTTTTGGAGGAGGCCCCAATAGTAACAGAGCCTGGCGCGCCCGTACATTAGGGCCGGGAAGTTATGCACAACCCGATTCGGTAAGCGCCCGATATGATAAAATTGGAAACATACAGATTGAGAGTAATATCGAATACCGTTTTCATATTTTCAAATCATTTTATGGTGCCTGGTTTGTAGATGCCGGAAATATCTGGCTTTCATACGTAGATCCTAATAAACCCAATGGCCAGTTTAAGTTGGATCGTTTTTATAAAGAAATTGCTATCGGTTCAGGATTTGGTATCCGTTATGACTTCAGCTTCTTCGTCCTGAGACTGGATGCTGCGATGCGTATACATGACCCTCAGTATGCAGAAGGTAAGCGCTGGGTGATAGGAACTCAAACACTAAAACAATCAGCCATTTTAAATTTTGGTATTGGTTATCCGTTCTAATAAAAAAGGCTTCGGTAAACTACCGAAGCCTTTATATCCCTGATTGGTTAAAGTTAGTTAGTTACTTTAATGGATTTATTGGCCGTATTTAAATTGATGAAATAGTATTTTTTACCAGATACAGTTGTGTTGTTGAATTTGTAAGCGGTGATTGTTGCATAAGCATAATCCGTTACATCTAATGTTCCCATTTCGGCAGATGTAAATGTATGAGACGTTTGAGATGCAGATACAATTTTATAAATGGATTTACTTCCTGCCGTGATTTGGTAACATAAAGAATCAGCGCTTGATACAGATGTAGTGCTCAATGTAAAAGCACTACCTTTGCTAACAGTAGAAATATTGGGTACACTCGGCGTAGAAGGGAATCCGTTAGCGGTATATGAAATTGCAGGAATGCTTCCGTTTCCTGAAATATTCCACTTCGAACTGCTTCCGTAAGTAATACCTGTTGCAGATTTTGGGCTAAAGATATAAGCATTGTTTGATTGTTTCACATTGATGGAATCATTTGTTTTTACAGTTCCCGCGTCCGCAAGAGTACTAGCACCTAAAGCCGTATAAAATGAAGCAGTTGAACTACCCATTTCCACATTTACGGTAATAGTGGTCATAGGAATAGAAGTGGTAACATTTACTTTAGAGGCAACACACACGCCATCCGCATCGCTTGGTTGAGAAGTAATAGGGGCAGGAGCCGACGCCTGAGTTGGTGTAGGAGTCGACGTGTTGTCTTCCGGTGTTGTATCATCACTCTTTTTGCAGGAAGTAAATGCGAAAGCTGTTGCTACTAATAATACACTTAATGTTTTAAAGGTTGTTTTCATGGTTTTATTAAATTAGGTATAGGTTAAAAAATTATATGGCAAAATTAGGTGGGAGCCTCTTACTCTAACTACCCCCGGTTGGGTATTCTGTATCCGTACTATTGGGTATTCTAAAAGCCTTAACTCCTTGTTTTTTTATTATCTTTATACCCTTATTTCAAAAAATCAATGAGTTTTATAGAAGAATTACATAAAAGAAAGACCTTTGCTATTATTGCCCATCCCGATGCCGGTAAAACAACCTTAACGGAGAAACTATTATTATTTGGGGGAGCTATTCAATCGGCAGGTGCCGTAAAATCAAATAAAATAAAGAAGTCTACCACTTCCGATTTCATGGAAATTGAGAAACAACGTGGTATCTCGGTATCAACATCCGTGATGGCTTTTGATTACAGGGATTTTAAAGTGAATATTTTGGATACACCGGGCCACGAGGATTTTGCTGAAGACACTTACCGCACCTTATCCGCTGTGGATAGCGTAATCATGGTGATCGACTGTGTAAAAGGAGTGGAGCCTCAAACCCGTAAATTACTGGAAGTATGTCGTATGCGAAATACCCCGGTAATTGTATTTGTTAATAAGATGGATCGCGAAGGGCAAAATCCTTTTGACTTATTGGATGAAATTGAGAAAGAGTTGAAAATTAAAGTGCGCCCCCTAACATGGCCAATAGGTATAGGTAAATCCTTTAAAGGCGTATATAATTTATATGAAAAAAAACTGTCGCTGTTTCAGGGGGATAGTAAAACAACAGTAGAAGAGAATATTGTGTTAAACAGCCTTAACGACGGCGAAGTGGAAAAACACATTAGTACGGATTTTGCTGATCAGTTAAGAGCCGATGTAGAGTTATTAGATGGCGTATATGACGACTTTGACAAACAAAAATATTTGGACGCTAATTTAAGTCCTGTGTTTTTTGGCAGTGCCGTTAATAATTTTGGTATTAAAGAATTGCTGGATTGCTTTGTGGAAATAGCACCTACACCACAAGGCAGAGATACGGATGTAGCAGGGCACATCGAACCTGATTCACCAAAGTTTAGCGGGTTTGTATTTAAGATCCATGCTAACCTGGACCCTAAACACAGAGATCGTATTGCTTTTCTTCGTATTGTATCGGGCAAGTTTGAACGTAACAAATATTATTACAATGTGCGTGAACAAAAAGACATGCGCTTTAGTAATCCTACGGCCTTTATGGCTCAGCAAAAATCAGTTATTGATGAATCCTTTCCTGGAGATGTAATTGGTTTGTACGACGCCGGTAACTTCAAAATAGGAGATACCTTAACAGAAGGCGCTAAGTTCCATTTTAAAGGTATTCCGAGCTTCTCTCCTGAATTATTTAAATACGTTACCAACCTCGATCCAATGAAAACCAAACAATTGCAAAAAGGTTTGGAACAATTAACCGATGAGGGGGTGGCACAATTATTTACCAAAAAAGCCGATGGACGAAAAGTAGTTGGTACTGTGGGGGCTTTACAATTTGAGGTGATTCAGCATCGTTTAAAATCAGAATATAACGCCTCCTGTGGTTATGATTCGGTGAACCTGTATAAAGCATTGTGGATCGAATGCAGCGATAAGAAAAAACTGGATGAATTTTTAACCGATAAATCAAATCACATTGCCTACGATAAAGAAAATCGTTTGGTGTTTTTGGCAGAATCAGCGTGGTTACTGGAAATGGCACAAACCAAATTCCCGGAAATTAAGTTCCATCTTAAAAGTGAGTTTTAAAGGGAATTAAAACATAAAGCACTTTTCATTATATTTAGAGAGATAATATATGAAAAAGCACTTGGACACCCCGACAGCAAAACTAACTCTGGAAGAAGATATTTTGCTGGTAGAAATGAAAGAAGGAGCAGAACTAGGAACAGAAGAAATGAAAGTATTGCTTCAGCAGGCAGTTGAATTTGTGAACCATAAAAAATATTACGCGGTAATAGATACCAGAACATTTTATGACTCTACGCCCGAAGCACGAAATTATTATGCGGAAAGTGATTATTCAAAATACCGCTATGCAGACGCCTTCATTGTAAACTCTTTGCCCATGAGATTATTGGTGAATTTTTATATCACATTCAATAAACCAAAGATCCCTTCCAAAATGTTTACTAATGAGATAGCCGCTTACGAGTGGCTAAAAACCTTAAAAAAAGAGATGTTAACAGAAGCTTGAAGTATCCTTTAAAACAAATCAGATGGCCAATATTTTTGAATTCAACGGTTATAAACCGGTTATAGATAAAAGCTCATTCATTCATCCAAATGCAACGGTTACAGGTAACGTCATTATCGGTAAAAATGTGTATGTTGGTCCTGGTGCTGCTATCAGAGGCGATTGGGGACAAATCATTATTGAAGACGGATGTAATGTTCAGGAAAATTGTACGATACATATGTTCCCCGGCACAACCGTATTATTAAAAGAAGCAGCGCATATTGGTCATGGAGCCATTATACATGGCGGAACTATTGGAAAAAATGTACTGGTAGGGATGAACGCCGTTGTGATGGATAATTGCGTCATTGGCGACAACTGCATTATTGGCGCTTTATGTTTTGTACCTGCTGATACCATTATCGAAGACAGAAAAGTAGTCGTGGGAAATCCTGCTAAAGTGGTAAAAGACGTGAGTGATGAGATGATTGCCTGGAAAACCAAAGGAACAGCTTTATACCAACAATTACCTGCAGATTGCTATGCGACCCTGAAACCATGTGAGCCATTACGAAGAATGCCCGCTTTCAGACCCGAACAACAAAACGAATACAAAACCTGGAACGAATCAAAGGGAAAGTCCAAGAAGAAGTGAGGTGATTGGGTGAATTCCTTACCTATTATTTCTGATGGTTAATGATAAATGTACCCGTGTAATAATTTGGGTTATCAATGAGATTGGCATATCCCGGACCTTGATATTCTGTTTTTGCCCCTTTAAAAGTACCTTTAATAACATACCTGAATTTTTCAATACTTAAAATGCCATCTATTTGTATTTGAAAATCGCCATTATAATTTGGAGAATGTATACCCGAAATGGTAATGTTACCCATAACATGCTTGCCATTTTTTGACAACACGTATTTTAAGCCACCTAAATCATAGGAAAAACTAATTGAATTTTTATCTGAATGAGTTATATATAAGGCTTGATTGCTAGTAAAAGGAATAGCTTGATTTGCTACTATCGAATTTTGATATCCTGATAATAGTATGTTATAACTACCTTCTTTTAATTTGTTTTTATAACAAGCACTAAATAAGACTGAAATACAAAGGATGAGTAATTTTTTATAAAGATTTTCAATAAGTTATAAAGCTCGATAGCCTGAACTCCAATTGTTTTTTCTATAAGTAAAGAGACTAATTTAAGAATAAATGAATTTTTTAATGTTAAAGAAGTAATGTACGCATCTCCTCTCCCTTTTTAAAAACACAAATTACTTACTTATTACCATTTGTTTTATGCTCAAAACGTCATTGTTTACAATTAAAGCATACAAATAGATTCCAGACCCTAAATTTGATGAGCTTATTGTGATTTGTTTATCTTTTTTATCTAAACTATAACTCATCTTTTCTTCACCACTTACGGTGTAGATTTTTAAATAGAATTTACCTTGGTATTGCTCTGGTATATTAAACTTAATAGTCGTAGTATTATCAAATGGATTAGGGACATTTTGGAGTAAAATATCATTGGTTGTGGTAATGAAATCATTATTTATATTTAATACTGTATTTGGTGATGAATTTAATGTTGTACCAGAGCTGCTATTACTTGAACTTTTACAACAATTATCCTGAATATATTTTATTTGTTGCCTAAGATTCTCTAGTTCTTTGCGCAGAGAATCATTGGAGTTGTTTGTTGTATTTATCATTCTTGAAGAAGTTTGGTTAGGTAACAAACTCTTTAAAGAATCAATTTTAGACGCCTGCTCTTTTATAGCCCCTACTAAAAATGGTATTATTCCTTCGTAATTTAAACTAAGTAATCCTTGAGCGGTTGTGTCCACTAATTCAGGTATTCCCCTTGTTAAGGTATTATATCCCCAATCAGGATGCCAAAATATAATTTCACCAAGATTACTGCCAATTGTTGAATGAAATCTACTACCTGATTGGTCGAAAGGGCGAAATAAAATTTCCTTTGAATTATAATTAAAAGCTTGACTATATCCCCATACGTGGAGAGAATGATTAGGCCAATTTATCCCTATTGCTACATTGCCATTACTTACTACTTTTAGTTGGGCTGACGATATATTACTAAGCAAAGTTAGTATAATAATAAATTTTATTGTTTTCATGTTTTATTTTTTTAAGTGTTTAATTATAAATGTTCCAGTATAATAATTTGGATTGTCAACTGGATTTGTATAGCCAGGCCCTTGATATTCCCTTTTACCCCCTACAAAAGTCCCTTCAATGATATATTTAAAATGTTCAATTTTTAATTTACCGTTAATTTTAACACTATATCCATGGTAATTATTTGATGAAATATAAAATGATATAGAACCATTTACTTGATTGGCATTTTTTTCTAACGTATATGTTGTGCCGTTTTCGTCGTATGAAAAATTAATTGAATTTTTATCTGAATTTATAATATATAATGTTTCAGTATCATTAAAACTTATGCTCTGATTTGTTATCATTGAATTTTCTGTACCAGTTAATATAATTTCGTATTCCCCTTTTTTTAGTTTATTTTTTTTACAATAGCTAAATAAAAAAAGGATAAAAATGATAGAGAATAATTTTAAGAATTTTTTCATTGACAGATTGTAGTTTTAATTTCTATTTCTGAGTTTAATGGAATTTCGACTCCTTCCTTTAAATATATATACTCTGTTGCATATAATTTTACATTATCGGTCGGTTTAACAATAGCATTACAATTTACTCCACTAATTTCAATAGTTTGTTTTATGGAGTTGTTATATCCCGAAAAATCAAAGTTACAAGGTTCAAAAATATAATCACAGTTATGTGTATTATATGGGGATTGTTGACAATAATCATCTACGTCCGCATAAAACTGCGAACCTAATGGAACTGAAAATTCATCTTTTAATTCTATATGATCACTTGCTCTGAATACATAGTTTTTGCCAGCTGGAACAGTGTTATAACAAGAATTCCCCAAATCATATTTATGTTTAACTTCGTCATTATGTACATTGAAATTATAGCAGGCTGAGGCTTCGTCTATATTGCAATTACCTTTCAATTGATAATATTTAAAATAATCTACAACCACTTGTGCTGGATAATTATAAGTTGGCGTATATGCTAAAGCGGCTTTTTCAACTCCACCTTCAACACCATTTCCAAAAATTACAGTCATTGGAGAATTATAAAGAGCATTTGGTTTTTCATTTCTAACAGCTATGCCATCAATATACCAGATCATTTTATTTGGTTGCCATTCTAAACCATAAGTATGATATGTTTGATAAGTACTAACATAAACAATCTGTGGATTGTCTGGACCACCATCAATTCTTTCAGGAGGATTTCCAGGACCATGAGTGTTTGTTATAATATCGTGGACATACATTTTGGAATCTGGATCAAAGATTGGTTTTGAAGTAATATTTCTCTTTTTTTGATTACATACGATTTCAACAATATCAATTTCATTATATATTGGAGAGCCATTATGATTTAATAGCCAAAAAGCTGGATGATGCCCAGGTTTATAGTCGAATTTAATTCTAGCTTCATAATAGCCATAATAGAAATTTTGATTTTTTGTATTTACAGAGCCAACAGTATAATCATAGTTAGGTAGATGACAGCCGTATGGAGTGATTCCACCTGAGCAGGAATAAGATTCTTTTCTAGCAGTTATTATTAATTCGCCATTTGCAACTTCTATATTTCTCATTAAACTAACACCAGGGTCAATATCTTGATGAGCAATTGGATCTGCGTAGTTATCATTTTCATTAGCAATGTCCCAAACAGCCGGATTTAATTGAGTACCATTGAAGTCATCAAAAAAAATGAGCTCCCAACTTTCATCTTCCGCAGGTGTTTGAGATTTCAAGTTTAAGGAAATCATCCCTAAAAAAATAAAAATAATTTTTTTCATAAGAAACTTATTTTTGATTTTTAAGTTTTATCATTTCAGCTTTCAATTCCTTCAATTCATTGTTTTGTTGAACAATGTATAATGTAAGCTCTTCGATTTTCCGTAATAAAGTAGCATCCATTTCCGCCATTCCAACACCTTCCGCCATTACTTTTTCTTCACTTGGAACGTCAGGTAGATGATGATTCATTTTATAGAACTTTTCTACCTCTTCTAAAGATAACAATTTATAGTTTTTGGCAAAAACAAAATCACTCCAAAAGGATGGTTTTACAACATATATCTCTTTTGCCACTAATTTACCACCCACAGTTAATTGCGCATCATTGTAGTGTGGACTTGAAGATAATAAAATGCTATTGCCTACGCGAGTTTTTCCTAAACTTACGATGCCGCCGCTAGGACCATTGCAAATTGATACATTACCTCCATATTGGCCAGTGCATATGAAAACATTACTGCCACAAAAGTAGTTTAGCAAAAGACCGCCTGTTGATTGACCACTTGTGCTGGCATCGATGGAGCTTCCTCCGGTCCAGGTCTGTAAATTTAGTAATCCGCTAGTCGTAGGATTATTATAATCAAATATTTGTAGGCCTCCACCAAATTGATGATTTAACCCAGCATTAGGGTTAGCAGCACAATTTACTGGTAATACTGAAGATACAATATTCCCATTGCCATATTTCATGATTTTTGTACCATTTGCATTTGGAATATATTTTATACCGTTAGAGTTGTCAAACATAAATCCTGAAGAAGAAGTTAATCCACCTGAAAAAACAGCATTACTAGTTACATTTAATGAGCTTGTATTCAGCGCACCACCTATAGTGGCACTATTTGAAAAACCAGCATTACCGCCTATATTTAACCCGCCATTTGTTGATATATTTCCTAAAAAACTGATATCGTTTCCTGACGTTGTCCATGGATTAGAACCTCCGGTATTACCTTTTGTAGCTTGCACCTGAAAATTGTCTATTCTTATAGTTCCCGTAGGAGCAGATGCGCCACTCACCATTAATTTAATATATACCGATGAAGCATTATTTAAAGCGGTTACCGAACTTAGATCAACAAGAACATCCGTAAATGAAATACTCACTGGATAGGTTGTCGAAAAATTGGTATAGCTGCTGCCATTGGTGCTATATGCTACCGTAATTAAGGTGGCGCCGGTAGTGCTACGTTGTGGCTGAATATATACTTTATAAGAAGAATAAGTGTTTAGATCACTACCACCTAGCTGAAATAGATAATACCGGGTATTGTTGCCGCTGCTATTTGTCATTGCAATTGCGTTGCCCGCAGTGGCATTTTGCACAAAAGCAACTGTAGTAGTAGCTACTCCAGTGTAATTTTGGAATGCTTCGGAACTTGCACCCGTACTGGTAATATTTGGTGCCATTGAAGTAGGGGACACAGGATAAGATGAACTTGAGTTAAAATCATAATTCGCAATGGTGTTTACCTGTGAGATGAGCATATTGCTCAATAAAAAGATTGGAGCAATTAAAAAAATAATTTTTTTCATAATAGTATCTTTTAAATATGTGATGACTAATGTAGTTCAAAAAAAAGACTGCCTGCAATTTTTCAACTTTTAATTTACAAGGATGTATAAAATTTAACATTTAAGGCTGATAATTAGGAAAAGACTAGGATGTCCTTTACTAATGATCATAAGCATACCAAGGCTGGGCCTTAAAGTTAAGTTTGATATTTAAGGTGATTCCAAAAAAGAAATGCCAGTCTTTTGTTCTGGGGTTACCACGTTGTTTATTGATATTGTTTCCGGTGTTTTTAGAAAGATTGGATAGATAAAGCTATCAAAACATAAAACCTAAAAGAATATTCACACCCGAATCGTATTTTTTGAGTAATCCAAAATACGATATAGAAGCGGTTAATTCATAAGATTTTATTGGAAAAGCCTGCATAACACCGATAATGCTGTACACATGATAGCTCTCTTCCGGTTTATCTTTTAATGTTTCGCGGGTTACCTGCCCATTGCTTTGATCAGTAATAGTAACAACAGTTGACACCGATGGACTTGAACGGGTAATATTCAGGCCTCCTAAAAATCTTGTTCGGTGAAAGACATATGCAGGCAATGCTTCCAAAAAAACATTATTGTGCAAATACTGTGTTTCTGCATCTGCTGTATAAGTAATAGTGTTGTTGGGTACTGTGTTCGCCGCTTGCGGTAAGCTATAGAGATTGCTTTTATATTTCTGTAATGTTTGATAAAAACCAATATTAAAATGTACGGCCATATGTTTCATGAAATGATATTCGAGGCCTATGCTGGCATACGGATTTACAAAATAAGAGTAATGTGTTGGAATATATGAATCGGAACTTAAGCCAGTATTAAGTTTTTTGTATAATGCACTATTAACAGTATTAATACATGTTCCTGCTTTTATACTGATATTGGTTTCTCTGATAAAAACAGGATCCTTGATTTGACTGAATGAATTGGTTTGTAAGGATAATGAAACTATTAAAAGAAGGATATAAGTTATACGATACATAAAAATGAAGCGATGCCTTTTCAAAAGCTAATGAAGCTTGAATAAGCTGGTTTGTTTTTTTTGACAAAAATAATCTAAATAATGTCAGTTAAACAGAATAAAAAAAATAGTGTAAAATTTATCAGGCTAGTGCTTAATGATCATAAGCATAACAAGGTGGAGCCTTAAAGTTAAGTTTGATATTTAAGGTGATTCCAAAAAAGAAATACCAGTCTTTTGTTCTGGGGTTGCCTCGTTGTTTGTTGATATTGTTTCCGGCGTTTTTAGAACGATCAGACAGAGACGCACTTTTGCTGGAAGAAAAAGGCGTGATCAAAGGATCAGGATAGGTTCCGCTTACATCATCCAGATAATCCGTAAATGTTTTTCTTGGTCCCCATTCAATACCGATACCAACTTTTTTTGATACATTCATTTTGGCACCAATACCAAATGGAATAGAAACTTGCGTTAATTTATAAGCTTTAGATTGCCCCTCTGTTTTTAACGGTTGTAGCTCTAACCAGTAATTACCTACCTGAGCTCTTGGTTTAAAATTAAACACGTCAATTCCCAAGAATAAGAAAGTAGTGAACTTGTATTTATCGTTACTGATTCGGTACTCTAAAAAGTTGAATTCCGCTATGGCATTAAACTCAATGATCTGCGATTTAAAATTCAGGTTACGTTGCAACTGATCCGCATCCTCACTTTGAGAATCATCTCCCATCACGTTACCCCAATTAATACCACCTCTGAAAGCATAGCGGTAATTAGGTGTAAATCGGTAAAACACGCCTGCGGCCGGTTGAGTTAAATTAAAATGTTTGCGTGGATTTAAATCACCAATGTAATAAGCCCCTCCAATCATAATGCCTACTTCATGTTGTCTGAAATTACGTCTTTTGGCTTGCGAAAAAAGCTGAGACGTCATCATTAAAAAGACAAAACATATATAAAGGCAAATTTTCATGTAGTATATATAACGGCTCTTCTTTTAAAAAAGTATGTAAATTATGCTAAAATTCAGGCTTACAAAATAACAAATTTTATCCTATAAGTGATATTTTTCTCTTCGCTTAACATTAAATACAGGCCGGAAGCCAGATTATGTCGTTTCAGGATATATTCCGATGAACTGCATTGATCTTCTAATACCAGTTGCCCTGAGGAATTATACAATTTAATTTTCCTTGGTTCTGCATTACTAAAGGAAATAGTGGCTTCAGATATAAAAGGATTAGGATATACCATAATGCCGTTTTCCCTGGATACCGTTTTTATACCAGCCAGTGCCTCGCCACAGGTCATCGTTGCAAAGCCATCCAGTTTGCCATACCCCCATTTATTATTTGGTAAAGCAGTACCTGTAAACACATCCTGATAGGCGCAACCAATAATTGCCTGTTTCAACTGTTGGTTGGTAGCCGTTGGATGACGCTGCAGGTATAGAGCCGCCAGACCCGCTACTACAGGGCTTGAAGCTGATGTGCCTCCTGCCGTTACATGAAAGCCTCCTTTGGCAACTACATAAGGCGCATTCATTTTTAAATTTAAAATATGCGCCAGCGGCGAAGCTGCTAAAATGGTTGCTCCCGAAGCGGTAATATCTGGCTTAATGCGGTTGTCGCGGGTGGGACCCGCACTGCTACTCGAATGCAATTGTCCTGCCACTTCCGGATTTATTTGTATGTTATTATTAACGTCTATATATTGATTTCTGTTGATGTAGTTACCCACGGCAATAATATCATTGGTGCATTGAAAACCGCTTACAATGGATTGTATGGTATCCGCCATTTTATAGTGACTTATTTTGGGATACTCAAATATATTGGGTAGTGTACCTGATACATAATCAAAATTCCATGAATCAATACGCCCGGTTCCGGCATGGGAAATACTCCATAAATAACCTATACTATCGGCTTTAAATGTAAGATCCAATTCATATACGCCAAATGAATTAATAGAGGCGATGCTTTCTACAATCCCAATGCGATGGCTATTGTTATAGATGGTATCTCTTTTGATCGTATTTAGAGCATAATTGTAGGGTTTATAGGAAGTAGCGCCTAAGTCTATCAGGTTCAAATTAGTAACACCTACGCTATAATTTACATTTTTAATTTGGTTAGTATCTGCATATTCCGTTACAGAAATGATTGCATTATTATTACTTATCCAGGTAAAGCTGGTGTCAGCATTCACCACATCATATCCTACATGGAATTTGGCTGAACCACCATTTCCGCAAGAGGCAACCATGGCTCTTCCCGGAACATTATGTATCAAATTACTGATAATCTGCGCTTCCAGATCGGTACCATCATGGCTTCCATAATAATCTCCAACACTGGCATTCACTACCAGAGGTTTATTCAATAGCTGCGATTTAGTAATAATATAGTTAAGCGCATCTGATATCGTAAATCCGGGACGGTTAAAATCCAGAGCCACCACAACAAGATCTGCTTTTGGCGCCATACCCTGATACTTGTTTAACGAAAGACCATTTCCGGCAGCTATTCCGGAGCTATTGGTGCCGTGTCCAAAATGGGTTAAATCAGTATGTGTACAAAGCCCCATATCAATATCCGAATTGGTCCATTCCTGCCCGTAGCCAAATGGAGTAGGGGTGTTGGCGGCTAATGGCTTAGTCATATCCCATAAATATTTAATTCGTGAGTTCCCGTTCACATCTTTAAAATCAGGATGATTAAAATCAGTTCCCGAATCAATGATGCCCACAATAACACCCGAGCCATCGTATGATTGAAACAAAGGATAAGTCCCTAATTTAATATCCTTGATTCTGTTTCTTACCACGCAGGTATCTCCCATCAATTGTAAATGATGTTGGGTATATTCTATTCTTACAACAGATTTTAAATTGGCTAACGCTTTGATGGATTGTATATCTCCGCTAATAGCGTATATATTGCCGGCATGGTAACGAAATTTGATTCCCGGTAATTCCGAAAAATCAATAGTCATGTTTGGCTTTGAAAGCACTAAAACATCTATTTTTTCGGATGGATGACCGTATGCTATTTTTTTAATAAGCTCTGCATTAAAAACAGATTGGGAATTGATTCTTAAAAAAGCAAGTATGATAAAAAATGTAAAATAAAACTTCATGCCATAAATTTATACCATTAAATTACAAATAATTTAGATATTTACATCATGCGAGTTTGCCTGTTTTTACTTTTAGTCGGCTTTTTAAATAGCTCTTCCGTTAAGGCTCAGGATTCTATTGCATTTACTAAAGATTTTAGACTTTATGAAGGGTTGTATCTGGGTTACCAGGATTTTAGATACAACTGGCCTATTCCAAAAGAAAAGATCATTACCAATATCAATAAAGATCAATTGGATTTTTATTCAAAATTAATCGAGCAGGAGTTTATAGAATATACGGAACGCGATGGATCTGTGTCAAAGGTAAAATCCGAAATGGTATGGGGCTACTGTCAAAACAATATCATTTTTATTAATCAGGATAAAAATTTCTTTCGTATCCCCGTTTTTGGCGCAATCAGTAACTTTATAGGAACGGTAGAAGTCGTTAATTATTCTCCGGGTTACGACCCCTTTATGAATGCACCTATTAATAG
>JACQAK010000011.1 GCA_016194985.1 Bacteroidota bacterium | reverse complement strand
ATATCTACTTTTTCACCACCGCCTACATCTACTTTGTTGGTATAATGGTTAAAGGTGTAATCCTGATTGATAGTTGTTCCGCCTTCATATACTCGGCGTACAAACATCCAAGGCAACATCGCATCTTTATCAATAAACGTTTCATATCTGTCTCGCACTTTAAAGAACCAGTCAAATGTTCCTTTTGAATAGCCATTGCCTACAATGTGATATACTTTACGGCCGGCAACTTCAAGTACTTCGGGTTTTACTTCCATTAAAATGACGCCGGCATCCATAATTCCGTAATGTAATCTGTAAGATAAAATCTCACCGGCTTTAAATGCTTCGTTTGGTTTAACCGGTAATTCTTTTTGATGATAGTCGGTTGGTATAATTTGTTCTAATTTTTCTTCGGAAGAAATATAGTAACCTGCAGAACATAAAGCCACAGTAGCCGTAACAGCAGACGCGAATATTGCAATATGTTTTATAGTTTTCATAATTAGTAAGTTAATGCTTTGGTTAATTTCAAAACCTGTGCCAATATAAATTTACACATTTTTTAGCTGTTAAAATATGTAAAATGCGTTAATCAGAAGCCAGAGAATCTATATTTGTAAGGAATCCTAAATTATATTGTTATGAGATTTTCACTATTTGTAATAGTTTGTTCTTTTTTGGTGGCGGGTTGCTCGTATCAGCAGGCAGACAAAGTTGCGCCTTTGGAAAACAGTTTCAAAGAGGGCGAAAAATTTCGTGTAACCTTACCAGAGGATCATACTACCGGATATATGTGGCAAATAAACCATAATTATGACGAGAGCATATTGGATTATTATGGTTCTGTCTTCAGAGGAAATGAAAAAGGTGTGGATTTTAATTTTACAGCCCTTAAAAAAGGAAAAACAACATTAAATTTCACACTTATCAAATACAGAGATACTTCGGAAGTGAGACAAGTTATTATCGACATTAAATAAAGGATTGTTGTGTTTAACTACCTGTTATTTATTGTTTTCTTTTGCCTTGTTTTTTCTCTTTAGTTTAGCAATATATCGTCTGTAAAGTTCTCCAAGATTTTCGTATTCTTCCCTATAAAAAATACCCAGCCCCTGTGTAAATGGCCCACCGCTTGTAGCAGCTTCTGTATTATCATTACTTCGGTTAAATACTTTTACTCTGTATTTTCCTGATTCGGATAATTTATACTCGAGCGTAACATCTCCGATTAAGTTACTGGAGTTATTACTTTTGGTTGTAGTTGTGTTACTTGTTGTGTTATTATTTGCTACACCAAAGTTTCCATCAATGGATAAGCGATTATTGAACAACTGCTTGGAAAGTGCCAGATCCAATTCATCGCTACTTAAGCTTCCTCCGGGTCGGTAATTCACACCAATATCAATATCTTTGGTTACACCGTTTAACCAGTTACTCATTTTATTACTTAACATTTCGGAACCTGTTGCTGCGGCTGCTCCACCTGCACTAATTCCACCTGCTCCTGCCACTGATACAGGAGTAACAAAACTGCGGAGTAATAGTAATGAGAAGACCTGCCTGTTCAATTCATTTTCATCGCTCAAAATACTTTTTATGGCCGAACGGGTTGTTTCATCAATCGTTGGCAACTCAATACCAAAAGTAATATCAGGTGATGTCAATTTATCTTTCATGTATAATTTACAATCAACCGGGAACCGTTTATTGTAGTTGTTTGTAGAATCGTTAGGGAATAAAGGTTTAATTGATGCGCGTTGTTTGTAATTAGCCACAATATCAATATTGGCTTTGTATACGTTACCATTCCATTTGATAGAACTGCCTTTTTGGATTTCAAATTTTTTAGTTACAAAATCTTCTAATGTAAATAGGTAATCTCCTGTAGAAAGCACATAATCGCCAAACATATCAAACTTACCTTTGGAGTTGATTTTCATGTTTAATATCCCATCTCCTCTTGCTTTGATAATATCTCCTGATTTCTCATCAAATATTAATTGAACCTCAGCGTCTTTAGTGGCTTCTAAATTAAAATCCAAGGAGAAATTGGACTTATTAGTTTTAACAATCGTCTTTACAGTATCCTTGGTAACAAAGCGAATGAAATCATTATTACCGATCTCTGCCGGGCCATCCAATGGAATATAGAAATAGGTACCTCCATTGGTTTTCATATTCAATTCCATTTTAATATCATCCAGAAAGCCATAGATACCGGCATTTCCTGAAGCATAAGCGGTTCCATAATAACTTGGATTATTAGCAGCGGTTGTATTTAATACCATTAGTTTATTGGTATTGATGTCAAAGTCAATACGCATATCTTTAAAATTGTTATGGAATATATTACCATATACACTTCCCGAATTTCCCATTTTATCGCGTATCTCAATATTCTCGAAATTAATTTGTTTCGGCATCACATCTACATTTCCATTCACACTGTATTGCACATTTAAAAAATCTACCACCATCACACATTTAAAAAATTTGAGCCTGGCATTAATTTGTGGATTATCCAGCGTTCCTGTAATTTTTCCATTGCCATTCAGGAAGCCAACTTTAAAATTCAATATACCGTCTAAAAATGGTTGTAATAAAGACAAATCCAATGGTTCGGCTTTAAATGTAATATCAATGCTTTCTTCTTTTTTCTTAGGAAAATAATATCCCTGAAATTCAATATTCTTTAATAAATTTCCGTCGAAGTCCTTTGCAAAGGCAGAAAATCCATTGATATTGACATATTCTTTTTCGGGATTATATTCGCTGTTAATCTCCCCATAACCAATGAGTTTATTATTAAGCTTAAGATCCTGAAAGTTAATCTGGCTTGATACAATTGTTTTGCCGAATACACCAAAAACAGTAGTGTTTCCGGTTAAAGTCCCATCAATTGTCATTTTAGAATCTTCTATAAAGGGGTTTAACTGAGCCAGTTTAAAATTTTGAATAAATATGTCAAGTTTATCGGCATTATTCTTAGACAGTTTTCCATCAATCGTTACAAGTTGATTCTGATTGTAGAAGGTTAAAGAATTAATCGCTACAGAAAAAGAAGTATCGATTACGATAGGATTTGATTTTACAATTTGCCATGTGCTGTCTTCTATCACATATTTAATTTTATCAAACAAAACGGTAGCTGTCGTATTTCCAAAAACGATCTTGCCATCAACAACGCCTGCATTATTAGGGGTAGACTGATTATCCCAGTTTAAATTAAAATTTGTGGTTTTATCATTGGCAATAAATACAAGGCTCGGATTTTTAAAAGCAAAGCTATCAGAAACATTGATTGCATTCGCATCATAAGAGAATGACACTCCATTAGGTAACGAGTTTACTCCTATCTTATTATTTTTAAACTTAATTCCTGAGTAATTAATTAAATCACTATTTGTTTTGAGATTCAAATAATTAATGGATGCATCAAAAGAAGATTCGACGAGTGAATTAGGACTGATCATCAAATCTTTCAAAAACAATTCTTTGACAATGGTAAAATTTTTAATCTTCACTTTTAGATCAGCCTTATCGCTGTATATATGACGTGTTTTTGTTTTAACGAAGGTTGGAAAATATTCATTAAGATACTGAAGGAATGCATCTGGTAAAGTACTCAGCTTATACTTTCCGCTTAATTGTACATTGGCAATATTGGAGGTAAGCTTGATATTTTTAAGGGAGGTAGACTGATCAAGATCCAAATTAAAGCTACTGAGTTTATATAGCTTTTCATCCGTTTGATAAATGGTATTATCAAAGTTGATCTGCCCGCTTAAATTATCAATATTATCTCCATTTAATTTAATTAATATCTGAGAGGAAACCCTGCCATTTAATTGTGAAGTAGAAAAATTAGTTTTATCCAGATCAAAATTATTGATTGTTGATATAAAATCCATTTTAGGCACTTCATCAATAAAATCGATCGTTCCGTTAAAATCAAAATTAGCATTGGTATCTTTACTTACCACATTACCTTCAAATATCTGGTTCTTAAATGCGCCATCTATTTTTACATTTTTATACTGATAATGGTTATATACTACAGATTGTACAACGCCATCAAATGTTGCGTCCATCTCTTTTTTGGTAAGTCCTTTTCCTTTTATTTTAGTAGATAAGGATATAGGACCCACAAACTTTACATCCGGAAATAATTTTGATAAGTCGAAACTGGTAGAGGATATAGATCCTGAGTATTGAACAATTTTGGATTTACTGGTATTATCCAATTGCAAATCTGTTTTAAGATTTCCGACATCTGTTTTAAATGTGCCATAAGTAGCAAAATTATTAATGAATCCATCGAATTTTCCTTTGTAGGAAATAACGCCCAGTTTTTCAACCTCATTGGGTAATTTTAAATAAGTTGGTTTACTAAAGGGAGGTATCGGGAATTTTTCAAGGTCGGATTTAGAAGTTGATAATTTTTGAGCATCAAAATGAATATATGATTTATCAATATCCGGCAGGCCTGTAATTCCCATATCTCCAATAAACTGCGTGTGGCTTCGATAACTCACCATCATATCTGTTCCGCTTAAATCATTAACATAGCCCCTCACTTTTCCCTTTATTACCAACACTTCATTAAAGCCATTCAGTTCCTCAGCAAAATAGGCTATGTCTTTAAAGTTAACATAGGTACTATCCTTTAAATTTCCTTTGATATACACTTTATTAATAAAATCCTGATAATCAAGCCATCGATCATATTTAAATTTCAACTTACCTTTTACATAGCTATTATCTGTTCTCAACGTCAAGCTATCACAACGCAATTCAGCCGGAGATACTTTTGCTTTGGTAGTTAAATTCTTTATGGCTATCCCACATTGTTCTTTGGCCGATAAATGATTGATTTGTGCAAAGATAGTATCGCCTTTAAAATCAATATCGGTGAGTGATCCAAACACATGGGATACATGAATATTATTATAATTCATGTTTTGAATTACTTTATCCGTATCTCTCAGTAAGTGATACGTAAAATCAACATTATTTAGCTTCAACTCGCCATAGGTAATTTTCCATGGCGAAGGCATGGTATCAGTTTTTGTTGTGTCTTTAGAGGCAAAGTAATCGGCGAGGTATTGAAAGTTCCAATCCTCTTCATTTTTGTATTTCAATAATTTGACCTTTACATCCGATAGATTTACGGCATCCAGATTAAGCCGATGCGTTTTATAATTAAATCCGCTCACATCAACGGTAATGTTTTTTCCATACACTAAGGTGTCATTATGCTTATCACTAACAAAAACCCCTTGCAGTGTTACGTTGCTGATAAAAGAAATTTTAACACGATCGATCTCGATTTTAGCATTTACTTCTTTGCTCAAATAAGCGGTCAGTTTTTGTGCAGTCCATGTCTGAAAAGATTCTGTCTGAAGAGCCCACACCAACACTCCTAAAAAAACCACAATAAGTATAAAGGAAAACAGCATTGTTTTCCATAATATTCTTGTAATTTTGCCAAATCCGCTCACAGAGTATAAAAATAACGAAATAACCCAAACCTTAAACGTTAATATAGATTAAGATATTGGCTTATTGCATGGAAAAATAATGACACCAAACGTTTATAATACAGAAGATATTTATATTTTAGGAATAGAATCGAGCTGTGATGATACGTCATGTGCAATACTCAAAAATAATATCCTTTTAGCAAATGTTACTGCTAATCAAAGTATTCACGAGCAATATGGAGGGGTTATTCCGGAGCTGGCCAGCAGAGATCATCAAAAAAATATTGTTCCCGTAGTTGATACTGCTTTAAAAAAAGCCAATATATCGCTTTCGCAGTTAAGCGCTGTGGCCGTAACCAGAGGTCCTGGTTTGAGTGGAAGTTTATTAGTGGGATTATCATTTGCAAAATCTATATCTTTGGCTCTCGACATTCCACTGATAGAAGTGAATCACATGCAAGGACATATTTTAGCTCATTTTATTAATGAGAATGAAGTTGTAAGTTGTTTGAATGAAGAAAAAACGAGTAACTCATCTCAAACAACTTCCCTCAAAAAACCTAACTCTGCTATTAAACCTTCTTTTCCTTTTTTATGTTTAACCGTTAGTGGTGGGCACACGCAGATTGTGAAAATTACCGATCACTTAACCTTTGATCTATTAGCAGAAACCGAAGATGATGCCGTTGGTGAGGCCTTTGACAAAGCTGCCAAAATACTGGGGCTTCCCTATCCCGGCGGCCCATTAATTGATAGGTATGCCAAAACAGGAGACCCAACAAAATACAAATTCCCTACTCCACATCTTAAAAACAACAACTATAGTTTTAGTGGGGTGAAAACAGCTTTTTTATATTTTATTCAGGAACAAACCGCGTTAAATTCAAATTTTATTGAAGAAAATCTGAATGATATCTGTGCTTCTTATCAGGCTCATCTCATTAGTTATTTACTAAAAAATGTATTAGCTATTAGCAAAGAAACAGGCATCAAACAAATTGCCATTGCCGGAGGTGTTTCTGCAAATTCAGGGTTACGAAAAGAGATAGAACTACTTGGTAAAAAACACCAGTGGCAAACCTATATACCAAAATTTGAATACTGTACTGATAATGCCGCTATGATAGCTGTGACAGGCTATTATAAATTTCTAAAAAAAGAATTTTGCGGTTTGGATGCTACCCCGCTTGCTCGCTACGAAATTTAAACCCTTTCATTCAGATAACGTAGATATTAGCAGAGACGTATTTAGAAAAAAAATCTACAGGGAAAAATTATTTTGTATTAAACTCATTCATACATCTTGCCAGACCAATAAATGCAAAGGCTTTAACCGCATCAGCCGCCACTTTTATGCGATCATGAAGTGTTTTTTTTTCTTCATCATTCCATTTGCCCAACACATAATTCACCTGACTGCCTTTATTAAACTCATTACTGATACCAAATCGCAAGCGAGGGTATTGATTGGTATTTAATGTTTCCTGAATATTTTTTAATCCGTTATGCCCTCCATCACTCCCCTTAGGCCCCAAACGAATCTTACCAAATGGCAGTGCCAATTCATCCACAATTACCAACACATTTTCCAATGGAATTTTCTCTGCCTGCATCCAGTAATTAACCGCTTTACCACTTAAATTCATATATGTAGTGGGTTTGATTAGCACCAGTTGCTTTCCTTTATATTTAAACTCCACAACATCCGCTAATCTATCCGATTTGAATTTTAATTCATGTTCTTTTGCTAAATAATCAAGCACATCAAAGCCAATATTATGGCGTGTATTAGCGTATTCATCACCAATATTTCCAAGACCAACAATTAAAAACTTACTCATGCAACAAAGATATTTTATTTAACAAATTTGGCATCTTTTTTAACGCATAAAATTATTTTCAAATAATTTTGTAATATAAAATTAATGCTTATACTTGTACAGTCGTAAAAGATTACTACATCATCTTGTAGTACAAAAATCACAAAAACGTTATTTAACAATACAAACAATCTTTTTTATTATTATTCCCTTTATTAAACATAACTATGTTTGAAGTATTAGATTTAAGTAGCAGAGCTCTGCCTCAGCTAAAAGACATTTGCAAGCAATTTGGTATCGATGCAAAAGGTTTAACAAAACCTGATATGGTTTTGAAAATTATTGATGCCCAGGCTGCCAATCAGGAATTAGCCGCTAAATTAGTCAATCAGTTTCCTAAAAAAGGCGCTACTCCTAGTACTGATGCTAAAAGCGCTACCGATACGAAAGTTAAAAAACCGCGTATTCAAAAACCGGTTGAAGGCGAAACAAAAGCAGAAAAGACATTATTTGAAGATACTGAACCCGTGGTTGTATCTAAACCTACTGAAGAAAAACAAGCACGTCACCACGTTACAGAAAAAAAGGAAGAAACTACCCGTAAAGTCCCTGTACATCATCACAAACCTCAGCACAATCATTCGGCTACAGCAGAGCATACAGACACCAAAGCGGTTGTTAATAATGATTTAGCCATTAATATTGAAGCCGAAGAAAAGCCTCAAACACCGGATGGCATGGAAATGCATGATGCCAAAGATGCTAAAGAACATGAGCACAAACATCAACCTAAACCTGAACGAGTGTACTACAACTTTGATGGCATTGCGATTGGCGAAGGTGTATTAGAAATGATGCCTGATGGTTATGGTTTCTTGAGAAGCTCAGATTATAATTATTTAAGTTCTCCGGATGATATCTATGTATCGCAATCTCAGGTAAAATTATTTGGATTGAAAACAGGAGATGTGGTACGAGGCGGTATTCGCCCTCCAAAAGACGGAGAGAAATTTTTTCCATTAGTAAAAGTAGAAGAGATCAATGGTCGCGAACCATCCTATATCAGAGACCGCGTTCCATTTGATTATTTAACACCTTTATTTCCTTCCGAAAAATTAAAATTAACCGGACACCCTCTACAAAATAACAGCACACGTATCATTGATATGTTTGCCCCTATTGGTAAAGGGCAACGTGGTTTAATTGTTGCTCAACCCAAAACAGGTAAAACGGTTCTGTTAAAAGACATTGCCAATGCTATTGCTTACAATCATCCGGAAGTATACCTGATCATTTTATTGATTGATGAACGTCCGGAAGAGGTAACCGACATGGCCCGTAGTGTAAAAGCAGAAGTTGTGTCTTCTACCTTTGATGAACCTGCAGAAAAGCATGTAAAAATTGCCAACATTGTTTTAGAAAAAGCCAAACGAATGGTAGAGTGCGGGCATGATGTTGTAATCTTATTAGATAGTATTACCCGTATGGCCCGTGCTTATAACACGGTTGCTCCATCAAGTGGAAAAGTATTATCAGGTGGTGTGGAAGCAAATGCCCTGCAAAAACCCAAACGTTTCTTTGGTGCGGCCCGTAAAATTGAGAACGGTGGTTCTTTAACGATTATTGCAACAGCCTTAACAGAAACAGGTTCTAAAATGGATGAGGTGATCTTTGAAGAATTTAAAGGTACCGGTAATATGGAATTACAATTAGACAGAAAAATTGCCAATCGCCGTATTTTCCCTGCTGTTGATTTATCTTCATCATCTACACGTAGAGATGATTTATTATTGGATAAAGAAACATTACAGCGTCTGTGGGTATTAAGAAAACATTTATCAGATATGAATCCTGTTGAAGCAATGGAGTTTTTATTGAATCAATTAAGCAAAACCCGTTCAAATGAGGAGTTTTTAATAGGCATGAATCGATAATTATGAATATCAAAACATTTATTTTCCCTACATTCTACAGCTTATTGGTGATTGCGGCCACCTGTATTACTTTTTACGGGGGCTTTATTACTCATATCAATACAGTAACCATCATTGGCTGGCTCTTAATTATTCCTTTTTGTGTAGGAGCGATGCTATATAGCAAAAAAGCGATATACAATAATCATATCGGAGGTAAAGATGCTGTAAAAGAAGGTTTAAAATTTATTGTATTCAGTACTATTATTCTGGTAATTTTTCAGTCTATATTTTTCACTCTGGATTTTAAGGACTACAAAGTCAATTTTATTCAAACTTATGGATTCGAGCTTGCAAAGCTTCAGATCAAAAACGGGCATTTAGCTATTACCGAAACAGAAATTCCGAATTTAATCAGTAAAGAAGTAGAACAGGTGACTCTTTTTAAAGAATGTACCAGTATTGTGTTTAAAAATCTGTTTCTTGGTACAATTACATCCGTTATTTGTGCTGTTGTATTAAGAGCTAAATTTAAGTAGCCCGATACTTATCATCTGATTTTTATTATTTTATCAGGATATTCACTCATTATTATTACACTTCCACTCATTATTTTCACTAGTGAATTTCCTTTATTTTCGATTAATTAAACTTTTTATCTGATAAAAGTCGTCTTTTAATCGCAATTATTCATCTTTCACATTTCGGGGATTAGCCATGTACAGTGGCGATTGATGTTTTTTATCTCTAATTTTACTGAAAAGCTTACATGTGATAGATATACAATCTTTGGTATTTTTTTTGCATGAAATTTTAACACTTATTTAACAAATTATGAAAAAGATTCTACTGGTAATCTGTTTTTTTTCATTAAAAATGAGCGCTCAAACACAAGAGGCCTTGATTCAATCGTCTGCATCTAACAACATTTTTAATAAATACCAGATCAAAATTAACCCGAGCGTTACCTATAATACAAATACAGTAAACGCATTCATCAAACAGGTATGTGCTGCTCATTCAGTAACCTATAATAGCACTACCGGTTATTTTGAAGTGATGACAAAAAAAACATTGGAAAAAAACATTATTGACGGAAAATTACAAAAGAATGCCACCCCCATGGCTGATTTTATTTTTTCAGGAAAATCAGCCATTATAGCTAATGCTACTGATAGCAGCATTAGTGAAGAATAATTTCAGGACAACTTAAACAGGACCACATGATACTGGACTTTACAAAAAAAATAATCATTGCTGTTTGCAGCTTTATTTCTTTAACTGCTTTTTCACAAACAACCATTATTAGCTCTACTGCTACAACAAACCCTAATGGTAGTTTTGAAAATGCAACCTCCACATTTGCTGCTAATGGTTGGACCGCTGTAAATGCTGGAACTAATACATGGGTTATAGGAACCACAGCATTTAATTCAGGATCAAAGGGTGCATACATCAGTAATAACGGAACAAATAATAATTACACAAAAAACACATCGCAGGTTTCTCACTTTTACAGAGATGTTACTTTTCCTGCAGGGCAAAGCTGCATCACATTGTCGTTTAACTGGAAAGGTGACGGTGAATCTTCCTTTGATTTTCTGAAAGTATACTTAACCAATACAACCACTGCTGTTACGGCCGGTACTCAGCAATCTTCTGCCGATCAATTAGGAGTTGAATATAGCGGGCAAACAAGTTGGCAATCGGTTTCTTTAGTTGTTCCGGCATCTTATGCAGGAACAACAAAGCGATTAGTCTTCAGCTGGGTAAATGATAACAGTAACGGAACTAATCCGGCAGCGGCAGTAGATAATATATCCTTAGTAAGCAGCACCCCTTCCACTCCGTCTTGTGCAACATACAGCTTACCGGCAAATGGTGCATCTCTGTGCCCTACAGCACAAACCTTATCCTGGTCGGCATTAGCAGCTCCAAGCTGCGGAAGCATATCCTATGATGTTTATTTTAATGCCGGAACCACTGCTACAAGCCTTGTATCGAGTTCTCAAACAGGAACCACTTATGTTACAGGAGCCTTAACTGCAAATACAACGTATGCATGGAAAATTGTTCCCAGAAACGGAAGTCTTCTTGCAACAGGTTGTTCAACATTTACCTTTAGCACTAATTCGTTTGTTTCCAGTAGTACAGCGCCAATATCAGATAATTTTGAATCCTGTTTGGATTGGACCATTGTAAACGGCACTCAACCAAACATCTGGACCTTAGGTTCAGCTACCAATAATGGCGGCACACAATCTATGTACGTAACCAACAATGGAGGAACTTCAAATGCTTATACCAATTCATCATCCAGCGTTGTTCATTTTTATAAAGACATTACGTTTCCGGCCGGGCAAACCTGTATCACTCTTTCCTTTGATTGGAAGAGTGTGGGAGAAGTAGGATTTGACTTTT
This sequence comes from Bacteroidota bacterium, assembly GCA_016194985.1. Taxonomy (GTDB): domain Bacteria; phylum Bacteroidota; class Bacteroidia; order B-17B0; family Aurantibacillaceae; genus UBA4416. The sequence continues at coordinate 15,312 of JACQAK010000011.1, read as the reverse complement.
TAAAAGTATATTTAACCAATACAACCACTGCCGTTACTGCCGGCACTCAGCAATCGGCTGCTGACCAATTAGGTATTGAATATAGTAATCAATCTACATGGCAAACAATTACCTTATCTATTCCGGCAGCTAACGCCGGAACTACCAAACGCTTAGTGTTTAGCTGGAGGAATGATGGTAGTGCCGGAACAAATCCTCCTGCTGCCATTGATAATATTAATATAACCAGCAGTAACGCGCCGGTGCCGTCATGCGCTGCTTATAATTTTCCTTCTAACGGTTCAGCCACATGCCCTTCGTCACAAATATTGTCCTGGACTGCTATTACAGCTCCGACTTGCGGAAGTATTGCTTATGACGTTTATTTTAATTCAGGAACAACTGCTACAACGCTTGTTTCAGGTGCTCAAACAGGAACAACTTATACAACCGGGATATTATCACCTGGAACAACCTATTCCTGGAAAATAGTTCCCAAAAACGGCACCATTACCGCAACAGGATGCAGTACATACTCTTTCACTACAGGATCCATTACATCCTCGTCTGTGGCTCCATTCACCAATAATTTTGAAACCTGTTCAGACTGGACATTAGTTAACGGTACTCAGGCTAATATCTGGACACAAGGAACAGCCACAAATAACGGAGGATCACAATCCATGTACATCAGTAATGATGGGGGTGCTACCAATTCGTATGATAATACGTCAACAACAGTGGTGCATTTTTATAAAGACATTTCTTTTCCTGCCGGACAAAGTTGTATTTTATTAAATTTTGACTGGAAAAGCGATGGGCAGAATACCCAGGACTATCTGAGAGTTTTTGCTGTTCCAACAACTACAACGCCTGTGGCCGGCACTCAATTAACATCCGGTCAGGTAGGGATAACATATTCCTTACAAACTACCTGGCAAAATGTATCTGTTCAGCTACCTGCTTCTTATGCCGGTACTACTCAACGTATTGTATTTTCATGGAGAAATAATGGCAGTAATGGGAACAATCCTCCCGCTGCGGTAGATAACATTAGTATCAGCACCAGTATTCCGCCTGTACCAAATTGCGTTTCAGGTGCCATATCTCCAACAGATGGGTATAACTCTTTATGTGCAGGAACAACGTCTCTCAATTTAACATGGACTGCTCCAACAGTTGTAGGATGTAATGCAACAACAGGTTATAATTTATTTTTTGGTACCAATAACCCTCCTACTAATATAATCAATGGTACAGCTGTGGGAAATGTCACCTCTTACAGTGTGAGTGGCTTAAGTGCAGGAAACACTTACTATTGGCAGGTTGTTCCGACTAACTCAGCCGGAAGTGCCAGCGGTTGTTCTACATACACCTTCTCATTTGCCAGCAGTCCTGCTAATGATTTACCGTGCAATGCCGTTAATGTTCCTTTAGGTACGATTGCTTCGGGGGATAACAGTTGTGCGGGAAATACAGGTGAACCAGCTACTCCAAGCTGTTGGACAACAGGTACTGCTAACACTGTTTGGTTCTCATTTGTGGCTCCTTCTACCGGCAACGTGAAGATCAGGACGGCCCCGGGAACATTATTAAACACACAAATAGCAGTTTATTCGGGTACTTGCGGGGCAGGAATGACAATGTTAACAAGCGCCTGCAATAATGATGCTCCCAGCTGTGGTGGAACTGCAGTATTGTTATCTGAATTATCATTAACCGGATTAACCAGTGGAGCTACCTATTATATTGCCGTTGATGGTGAGAATTCATTAACAGGTACATTCGCACTTACAGTTATCGAATCATCTACTTCCTATCCATCAACCAGTGGTCAAACCTGTTCCAATTCTATTTTAGCATGTAATTCTGCTATTAGTATTGGTAATCCGGGATTTCAGGGAATTGGGTTTACCTGCGATGATGATGGCTCTAATAATTGTACGGGTGGAGAGAGGGGATCTGTTTGGTATACCATCAATATTCAAAGTGCAGGTTCTTTAAATTTCTCTATTATTCCTAATGATTATGATCCTACCAGTGTTGGAGCTGAAACAGATTATGATTTCGTTCTATGGAAAATATCCGGAAGCGGAGCCACCAGTTGCTCATCTATAGGTTCAAGCGGAGGAAACAATGTTACCGCTTGTAATTATGACGGGTATGGGGTAACAGGTGTAGCACCCGGAGGGAACGCTCCTTCTCCTTATAGCTCCAGTTATAATTTTGCATTTGAACCTACTGTTACGGTTGCTGCCGGAGAAGTATATGTTTTATTAATAGAAAACTACAGTAACAGTACTGCCGGTTTCTCATTAGATCTAACCAGCACATCTGCCGGAGTTATTAATTATGCTCCACCAACAACCGTTACATGGTCGGGTGGTGCTAATACTAATACCTGGACATCCGTTGTAAATTGGGGAGGTTGTACAGCTCCCGCGTGTGGTATCGATGCAATTATCTCAACGGCGTCTTCTTTTCAGCCATTAATTTCTTCTGCTATGGGAACTGTAACGGTTAACAACCTGACTATTGATCCGGGTGCTATCCTTACATTAGGCCCAAATTCGGTATTAAGCATTTGCGGAAACTTAACCAATAATGGCTCTATTGTTGCCGATCCTACATCTATTATTACTTTTACAGATAACGCTACTCACACCTTAAACGGTACCCTAAGTGGCTCAAGTACCCTTGGTAATCTTATCATTACCGATGCCGCAGGAGGTAGTAATTGTACCGTAGTAGCCAACACAAACATTGAGTTGAAGGGAAATTTTACAACCAGCAATACAACCAGTATCTTTAATTTGAATGGAAACAATTTATTAATTGCCGGTAATTTTAATAACGCGGCAGGAGCTTCCACTTTTTCTAATACTGCCGGCTCAACAATTACATTTAAAGGCTCGTCTGCACAAATCTATAATCCCAATGCCAATGCGGCTACTCCTTCATTAACACTCAATAATGTTGTGCTAAATAACAGCAGTACAGGCGTTACATTATCTACCACCAATACTCCCAACTTGATTTTAGGACCCAGTGGTGTGTTAACATTAACTGCCGGAAAAATAATTACACCTAACAGTCAGGAAGTTACCGTTATGAATACTGCCAATGCCGCGGTTAGTGCCGGCAATACTACCAGTTACGTTCAGGGAAATTTAAGAAGATACTTAGCTGCGGGTGCAACAGGAGTATATGACTTCCCCGTAGGACATGCCACTCCCGGATACGAAAGAGCCAGTCTTGATTTTAAAACCGGAGCTGCAGCAGGTGCAATAAATTTATTGGCCAGATTTGATCCATGGGGTGGTGCTTGGCCACTGCCACCTGCTCCTAACTGGGCCGAATGCAGTACTGTTTATAATGCCCCCTATTTAAATAATGGCTATTGGAGTATTGATGCTTCATCTCCAAGTACCGGATTATATGATTTAACATTATATAATGGTGGATACACCACTTCAAGTGCAGGATGGTCTATTGCCAAGAGTCCTTCAAGTGCACCTGCATGGGCCTTGAACGGAAACTGTGTATCCAGTCCTGTAACTGCAGTAGTAAGGCAAGGAATGTCCGGATTTTCGAAAATGGCAACTGTACAAGGAAGCTTACCGTTACCTGTAGAGTTAATTTCATTCAGTGGATCCTATGAAACCACACACAATTCAATCTACTGGAAAACAGCCGCAGAAGAACGATTTAAACAATACGAACTGGAAAGTTCTTCAGATGGTATCAGTTTCACTAAAATTGCAACAATAACTCCACTTGGAAATGTATCAACCTATAATAATTACAATTACCTTGATTTTAAAGCCTATACACCAACTACTTACTATAGATTAAAGATGGTAGATTTAGACAATTCTTATAAGTATAGTCAAATCATATCTGTAGAAAACATTTCAAATACGATTGAATCTTTTATTGTGTATCCAAATCCTGCATCCAAAGAATTATTTATTAAGTTATCGATTCCGGGAGAAAAAGAAGCTTTTGTGGATATTAAAGATCTTTTTGGAAGATCCGTTTATCAGCAACGCATTGACCTTACTCAAAACAGCAATAACATATACATCAATACTTCTGAGTTCTCATCAGGCATCTATGTTATTAATCTGTCATCAGGTTCATTATCCGAAAACACTAAAATTGTTATCAGCAATAACCATTAAGCGTACTAATGATTGAAAAAATCATATTAAAATAGGGGTCTGGCTCCTATTTTTTTATTCCGGTAATATTATACAAATAAGATAATTTTGAAGTTATTAAATCGATGTATATGTTGATTTATTAAATTGATTTGATTTGGCAAAGTATGTATCAGCCTTTACTATAAAGCAATTTGGCTTTTTTTAATCAAAAAAAATACTTTTCTAATATTTCTATTTCATAGACTGGTTATCAGTTGATTATACAATTGATAATATTGAAAATTCAGAAAAACTACTAATTTTGGTTAACTAGCAAATCCAACATGAAAGTAGTGTGTCTATTATATTTAGGCTTATTTATTTCAAGCATAAAAGCGCAAAATATGTCGACTAACGACCCTTTTGAAAACAGGGTCATCTTAAATCACTATTCCCTTCAGGAGCTGCAATCCATACAACAAACAGATACACTTAAGTTCAATAAAATTGTTTACTACTTTACCAAGTCTTTTATTTTTGAAGCACAGGAATGTTTGAAGTGTGATCCGGTAACTAGCTCGACATTTGATGTTTCCAAATATGAATATCTCAGACAAAAAAGCACACGTTACACACGTTCCTTTGGCAAATACGGTTTTAAATTAACACTTCTTTCCATTGACGAGTTACAATATAAGTTACCGATACATTACACCAAATAATTGAATGAAATGAAATTGTATTTTAAAATAGTTCTTTTATGGATAGGTTTGTTTTCAGGGCATTTATATTCCCAAACATATACCATTAGTACCGGAGGTTCAATCAGTACCTGCTCAGGAACATTTTATGATGCCGGGGGAACAGGTAACTATGGAAATAATCAAAATTATACCATGACCTTCTGCCCTTCTACTGCAGGCCAGGTTATTCAAATTACATTTTCATCTTTTGCCACTGAACTTGATTTTGACTATCTATATATTTACGACGGTAATAGTACCAGTGCACCTTTGCTCGGTCAATTTTCGGGAAGCCCTACATTGGGTACCATCAAAGCAACCACTAATAATGCGACCGGATGTTTAACCGTTAAGTTTGTTTCCGACGGAGCAACTGTTGCTGCCGGATGGGTAGCCACTATTGCCTGTACAGCGTCTCCTTCGTCGCCCATTTATTTAATAAGCACCGGTGGAACTATCAGCACCTGTGCCGGAACGTTTTATGATGCCGGGGGAGCCAGCGGCAACTACACTAATAATCTGGACCAAACCATTACGTTTTGCCCGTCAACAGCAGGGCAGGTTATTCAGGTAAGTTTTTCTTCGTTTAATACCGAAAATTTTAGTGGCACTTACGACAGGTTAACGGTTTATGATGGTAATTCCACAGCTGCCACACAAATAGGAAGTTATGCGGGAACCACCTCGCCGGGAGTAATTAATGTGACCGGGGCTAATGCATCAGGCTGTTTAACCTTTCGCTTCAGATCAGACGGAGGAACAACAGGAAGCGGATGGGTTGCTACAATATCCTGTGTGGCACCGCCTCCACCCATTGTCAATATGCCTACAAGTGGTAGTTATACTGTTTGCAGTGCTACTTTTTATGATAGCGGAGGATCCGGATCGGATTATTCAAATTCAGAATCCAAAACTGTTGTATTTTGCCCGTCAACAGCGGGGCAATGTATAAAAGCCGCTTTTTCATCATTTGATCTGGAAGATAATTTTGATTTCTTATCTGTATTTGACGGAAACTCTACCTCTGCTCCCATGCTTGTGGGTTCATCTTTCACAGGAGCATCTCCTGGTAATATTACGGGTACTACTATAAATACCACAGGATGTTTGACCTTTAAATTCAGTTCAGACGGAGGTACAACTGCTTCCGGCTGGGCTAGTACCATTAGTTGCGCTACCTGTGTTTCTCCTCCAGCATTGGCGGCACCACAGGATTGCAAAGGCGCTATTACTATTTGCAGCAATCAATCTTTAGCAGGAGCGAGCGCCGGCAGTGGTAGTTATAATGACCTTAATTCCGGCCTCGGAAATCTGGGCTGTTTAAATAACTATGGAGCAACGGATGATGGTTCTGCGGAACATCAGTCCAGTTGGTATTTCTTTTCACCATCTGCCAGCGGAACTATAGGAATGACCATTGCTCCTTCATCATCTACAACGGATTACGACTGGGCCATTTTTGGTCCATATGTTACATTACCCTGCCCTCCAAGCGGACTTCCTCTGAGATGTTCGGCCGCTGCTCCCGAAAACTCTGCAGGGGGTGCTACCGGAATGGGCAACGGCGCATCCGATACAGAAGAAGGTACCAGTGGAAACGGTTGGGTTTCTACTATTAATGTTATTGCCGGACAAAAATATATTTTGTTTCTGGATAACTGGAATACAACAAGTGCTCCTTATAACTTATCCTGGCAATTAACCAATGGAGCCTCTTTAGGTTGCACTCTTTTACCAATTGAGTTATTATCGTTTACAGGCACTAATAAACAAGATTATAATTTGATTCAATGGATAACGGCCTCTGAGCATAATAACGATTATTTTTCTTTAGAGAGATCAACAGATGGATTTAACTGGAAAGAAGTTAATACGATAAAAGCTGCAGGTAATTCCAACAGTAATAAGTTTTACCATTTTGATGATTATTCCTTTGCTGGAAATCAAATTAATTATTACCGTTTAAAACAAACAGACCTTAGCGGAGATTATGAATATTCTCCTACTATCTCTATAGAAGCCAGCAAAGGGCTTGAAACCCATATTAGTAATGTTCATCCCAATCCTACAAATGGTTCAATTAACTTTGAATTGTATGCATCATCTTCCGAACGCTTTCATATGCAACTATTAGATTTTACCGGTCATCTTGTTTATGATGGTACACAAGAAATCAGTTCCGGAAAAAATGAGCTAACCATTAATATGGGAAATTATGCAAACGGTATATATATATTAAAAGTAAGCTCCCCTTCTTCTGAGAAAAGTATCATTCAGAAGATCATTAAAAATTAATTTTATAAAAATTTATATTTAAAAACGAGCATTAATATGCTCGTTTTTTGTTTAAAAAATACCCATTTAATCAACTATATTTTCATAAAACACCTCTCTAAAATATCTTTTTAAACCATTTGTTGAAAACTTTTAAAATATTAAAAAAGGGGTATAAATAAGTAAAATTAACATATTAATAAGCGAAAGTGTTGTTTCGTTGAGTAAAATAACATGATCTGTTTTATTCTTGAAAAACGACTCATATATTTTAATCTATCAGATATAATAACCTATCTTAGATTGAAATTTTATGATGAAAAAAATAGTTTTATTGGCCGTTTTTCTGATTTCATTTTCTTCTTACGCACAACAAAATGCGAATGTTTCTGAAATCCAAACGTATCAAACGAGATTAAGCAACACCCTTACTACATTAAAACTGGATGTTTCAGGATGTTCTATCAGTAACATTAAAGCCCTCAAAACAGAATATGAGAATTGGCACGGAAAAATCACATCGGTGAATTTTGATTCCCAACACATGATCTTATCCATTGAGCACAATGCTTTATGGCAGCAACCAGAAATTTTTGAAATGCTTGAAAAATATAACATTTCGAAAGGAAAAATAATAAGCGACAAATAATTTTTTCATCCAATGATTCCGATTTTCAATAAAAAACGTATACAGTACAGTATTATTTTAATGATGCTGATGCTGTCTTTTAAGACATACAGTCAGTGTACCGGAAATACCAGTCTTTATCCTTCAGGAACTGTTACGCCTGTTTGTAATGGAACAACACAAACTATTACAACTGCCGGATATGCTTCCGAATATTCATTAATCAGTGTCACATCCGGAACAACATATACTTTTACAAGTAATACCGGGGATTATTTAACTATTGCTAACGCTTCGGGTGGTGCTCCTGTGTATGCCTTTGGAACTACACCGGTTGTATGGACAGCTACATTTACAGGCACAATCAGAATGTATAATAATTCCAGTGGTCCCGGTACTTGCGGCACAAGTACTTCACCTTTAAGAACAAGAACGGTGAAATGTGGCACACCTCCCGCAGCCCCCTCTAACGACAACTGTTCGGGTGCTACAGCATTTCCTGCCATTCCAACAAACGGTACCTGTTCCTCTTTATCCAACCAATCCACTGCTAATGCCACTGCCTCCGGAGTAACTCCCAGCGGAGCATGTACAAGTAATTCAGGAAGTCCTGATGATGATGTGTGGTTTTCCTTTGTAGCAACCACCACCTCTGTTATTTTATCGGCCACTTATGTTTCAGGGAGTACTGATGTATACTGGCAGGTGTTTTCAGGGTCATGTGCCAGCACCATGACCGCGTTATTATGCACCGATACGGATGCTGGTGGTACCATTACAGGTCTTACCATTGGCCAGACTTATTATATCAAAATGTACACTTACAGCAGCTCTGTTACTTCTGTGCAAACTATTTGTTTAAGTGCGCCATACGACCCATGCTCTTCTATTACAAATATTGCTGCCTGTGGAAGTACCGTTAATGTGTCGATTCCCTCAGGCACCGGAGGTTATGCCTCATCAGCCTGTTATACTGCGCCCGGTAAGGAAATGATATATACATTTACTCCGGCCACAACCGGATTGTATTATATACAACAGTTCTCTTCTTTTACCTATATAGATTATGAATACAAAGCAGCTTCCGGTGGTTGCAGCAGTAGCGGATGGACCTGTATTGATGATATATCGGGTGCAGGCACAAGTATTTCAGGCATTACTTTAACTGCCGGAGTTCAGTACTATATTGCACTGGATCCTGAAAATACCGCGGGAGGAAATGTTAGTTTTTCTATTGTGTGTCCTCCTCCTGATCCATGCTCTTCTATTACAAATATTGCTGCCTGTGGAAGCACCGTAAGTGCAACCATTCCGGCCGGCAATGGAAATTACGCGTCATCTGCCTGCTACACAGCACCCGGAAGAGAAATGATCTATAGTTTTACCCCATCAACTACCGGTTTGTATTATATACAACAGTTCTCTTACATTAACTGCCGGAGTTCAGTACTATATTGCACTGGATCCTGAAAATACCGCGGGAGGAAATGTTAGTTTTTCTATTGTGTGCCCCCCTCCTGATCCATGTTTATCTATTACCAATATTGCCACCTGTGGTAGCACTGTGAATGTAACAATTCCGGCCGGTAATGGAACTTACGCATCCTCTGCCTGCTATACAGCACCCGGAAGAGAAATGATCTACAGTTTTACACCTTCAACAACCGGGTCGTATTATATACAACAGTTCTCTTCTTTTACTTACATTGATTATGAATACAAAGCTGCTTCCGGTGGATGCAGCAGTACAGGATGGACCTGTATTGATGACATTTCAGGTGCTGGTACAAGTATTTCAGCTATTACATTAACTGCCGGAGTTCAATACTATATTGCACTGGATCCTGAGAGTACCGCCGGCGGTAATATTAGTTTTACGATTAAATGTCCGCCTACTCCACCTTCTAACGATGATTGCACAGGAGCAACATCTGCTGCAGTTAGCCCCAGCACCACCTGCGCCAGCCTTACCAATGGTACTTTATTAGGGGCTACGGCTTCTTCTCAGGCTAATGGCTGCAATGCCGGGAATGACGATAATGACGTATGGTATAGTTTTGTTGCTACCAGCCCCTCTCATTCTATTACCATAAACAATATTGCAGGCTCCGAAACAGACATGTATCACTCTGTGTATGCAGGCACTTGTGGTTCTTTAGGTACTTCTATTGATTGCAGTGACCCGAATACAAGTCTTGTAAATGGGTTAACAGTGGGAAATACATACTACATTCGCGTTTATACTTATTCCGCTGCTCCAAACGCCACTACAACATTTAGTGTATGTATCAAAACACCACCCCCAACCGGACCCTGTGGGAATCCAGCAAATAATGATTTTTGTTCTAACCCGGCAACTTTAACACAGGGCCCAGGCACGTTTTCGAGTTCTACGTCTGGCATTTATTCTTCTGACCAAGCAAGTAATTTATCCGGTATATTTTGCGGGTCAATAGAAAATAATTCCTGGTATCAATTTATTGCAACTTCTACAACACATACATTTCCTTTTACTTCCATTACCGGATGTACATGGGGTGATGGAGTACAGGCACAGGTATACAGCGCTACAAAAACAGCAACCGGATGTTGTACGGCGTTTACTTCAAAAAGTAATTGTTACAATCCGGGCACAACTTCCACAGGTACCGTCACCGCCACGGGCTTAACCATTGGGCAAACCTACATATTAATGGTTGACGGGTATGCAGGAGATGTATGTAACTTTACGGTGAGTGGCTGGACGGCAGTGGGCATTCTTCCTTTACAGTTAATGACCTTTGTAGGACATAATGAAGATGATAAGAATAAACTAGAATGGGTTACTTCCTCTGAAGAAAATACGGCCTATTTTAGTGTAGAAAGATCCAGAAACGGGGTTGATTTTGAGAAGTTATTGGATGTAACTGCTGCAGGCAAAAGTAATGCGCCGAAGAACTACAATGTATTTGACATGGCTCCTTTTGAAGATATTACATATTACAGACTAAAATTATACAATACCGATTATTCTTTTGATTACTCAAATATAGTTGCCATTAATAATCAAAATTTAACCGACTATATTGCGAATGCAAGACCAAACCCAACAAACGGCAATATAGAATTTGATGTCAATACACGGCAAACGCAAAAGCTGATCATTGAAATTTATAATAATACCGGAAATGTTATAAGTTCTGAAGAAATCATGGTAGAAGAAGGCTATAAATCTTTAAATCTTGATTTAAGTAACTATAATTCGGGTATTTATTTACTAAAAGTTTCTTTCGCGCATTCGGGAAAAACAGACATTCAAAAAATCATTAAAAACTAATAAAAGCCCTGTTTTTACAAGTAAAACAGGGCTTTTTCAGAGATTTTTTATTCGGTTACAAACGACTACAAATAACTGTATTCGGATACCGCAACTCCGTAAACGTCCTTAAAGCTTAGTAAAATAAGGTGTGTTGGTTTTTTCAGATGCTTCACTTTTACAGTCAAAACCGTTAGTCCATAATTGCAGAACAAATGAAACAAATATAGTTGCCGATTTTTAGCAACTCAAAATAAAAGAACTCTGGCTGTACGGCTAGATACGTGTTTGGTTCGTGGGTCTAGTAAGTCTTTTTCAGATACGAACAGTTGGATAAATTAAAATTACAAAAAAATAATTAAAAATAATATCATGAAAGATAAAAAAGAAGAAGAGATGAAGGGTTATTATGTTGGGGAAAGAACAACAGTTACAATTGAAAATGTTGCTAAAACAACTTTAATGACTAAAGAGGAATATGAAATGTTTTCGCAAGAGCAAATTGATAAAGGAAATTTGCCTACAGTTATTTTTGAACCACAAGAATACACTATGAATGTAGGTAAACTTAGCATGAAAATTAAAAAATTTTGTCATGCATTTGAGGATGGAAAAATGTTTACATATTATAAATCAGTAGAGGGTCAGTGATGCCTTATCCAAATCTCGTGAGAAACTAATTTATTTTGATAATCCTCATTATCTTCTGCCTTATCAAATTTTATTTTGACCCTGAATTGTTTATCATTAAAGTCTTCCATTTCAAACTCCAATTCAGGATAAAACTCACTCAATACATCTTTCATTTTCTGAATCTTTTCAGTTTCTTTTTTATCAATCGAAACATCAATTAATGCTTTCTTTTCCATATTATAAATATACAATATTTACATCAAAGCGTATATCGGGCTAAAATCCCTTTTATCAGGCTTAAACTTCAAGGTATCTCTTGCCCAATTAGTCACAACTCTCATGAATCTCACGAAGAATGTTTTGAGTTCCATATTCTCAGAAACAAAGTTTAGAACAGCAGATATTTTTCTCACCAGATATTTGAATAAAATAAAACAGAATAGCTGAATCATCATATAAGTACTATTATGCTCCAGTTTACGCATAGCTAATATCTTCCAACCGAATTCTCCTTTCATACTTCGGAATACATTCTCTGCATCTCCTCTAGTTCTATAAAGAGAGATAATTTCTTCATTAGATAGGTCTCTGATGTTAGTTAGTATACCTCCAATGTATTCAGGCTTCTTCTCAACAACAATCCTTGACCATGAACCATCTAAATGATAATTTGATGATGCTAATTGACAATTTAAATTTTTATTCACTTCCCAATTTGATACTTCTAACGCCTTCTTAATTGCAATTCCGTCATTAATTCTTGTTACGAATTTTAAATTTCTTTTGTTCATTGTTTTGATAAATTCTCCAGAGAATGCGGCTCTGTCAACCCTAACAGTATCGACTATTATTCCAAACTCACTTAGCATATCAATTGCATCAGTAATTGTTTGTGTAAGATTTAATTTAGGACTTGAGTCTCCGTTTCTGTTTTCGAAGTATACAGGAATATTATTAATCACTGCAAGTGCGGGAGCATACCCCCTACTTCCCTTGCCGTCATAAATTTTCCTTCCTCCTTTTATTTCAGTATAAATTGTTGTAGTGTCATAATCTAAAATATATTTAACACCAACCTTAAGAAGCCCAAGTTGCTTTGAGGTCGCAATTAAGAAACGATTCATCCTTTCGTTATTATTAATTTCATTAGGTAAATTAATGGTTTCTGTGTCTTTTATGTACCTAGATTTAGCGACCTTATCCTTTTCTGTATTTGGAACAGACAATTCCTTAATGATATAAGAAATTGTGTCTGGGCTGATTGCTTTTTGAAGCACTGGATTATTTTTTAGAGCTGGACTATTTTCTTTTATGTTTTCAAGTCTTTTACCACCGCTGCAAAAGCTGATGAACCACATAATCAAAGCCTCTGAATATTTGTACTCTGCTCTCTTTGAACGTTGACCCAATACTTTGTCGATAAACTTAAAAAAATTGATTTTCTTAAGCATTTGGATAATGGCGTCACCACCTCCTAACGAGTTGAATACCTCTTGACTATTTTTTCTTTGACGGAACATCGGTACATAATAATTTCAAGACTAAACTTGACTTGTACCGATATTTTCATTAGATTTGTCTTGCGGAACGAACTAATTTATATTTAGGTATAAGTTATTTAGTTTAAAAAAATCCTGATGCTAATCCGTCAGGATTTTTTATTTGCTAAGATTTAATTCATATTTAGAGTTATAATCACCTATTTTATTCAAATGCTTTTGATTTATTAATTTTCTAATTGCTTGTTGTATCATTGGGTACACGCTGTCATAAGATTTATCATTCTCAGCTTTAACTATCTCCTCGGCAATCTCTTTTACAGTACAGCTTTTGTTTTTGTTTATGATAAATAAAATCTTCTTTCTTAAAACCATATTGTTGGCGTATACGGTTGGTATGTCAGATTTTAATAATCCATCTACAGATGATTTCAAGATAACTTTCGACCTTCCCAATGGCGATTTGCCGTCCTCAGATTCATAATAAGAATTTATCATTTCATTCACTTTATGTAGTTCCTTGTCCATTTTACCAACCTCGTTTAGCTTTTCCGTTATTGATTTAATAAGCGTCTTTTTTATTTTTTCTAATTCCCTTAATGTTTTTTTACTCATTTGCTGTGGTTTTAATTATTGTCACCACAAATATAATACATTTATTACACATATTATACTTATATTATTAACAAAAGGTTGCGTTAATTATATAATATTTACTCTGATTTCAGTATATAATATTGAGGATAAACATTTTTTGAAAATCCTTAAATTTACACAACAATAGCAGTAACTAAAATGAAAAAGACAGACTTATATAAGAGGAATTTGTCAAAAATAAAAAAGAATAAGAGGAAGATGCTTGATAGCATTAGTTTGCTTTGGAATGATTTAGCAATACTATATGATGAAAATATTTCTTTAAAAAGAAAACTTCTTAATCAAACCAAGTAGGATGTTTTTTGTATACGTAAATATATTTGCTGTCTTGCGCTGAACCTCCCTTAGTATCATGGTCTTTCATTCCTAAGTTGTGGAAATATGTTTCTATAGCTTCAGCAATCCTCCTGCTTTTAGCATTAAAATCTTGCCATGCATATGGCTCAGCTTCTATATCATATTTATGACCCGCTTTCCTAGTTGGAGGATGGTTTGTTATACCGCAATACCATCTCTCATAGTCAACTATTAAATTTGAATGTTGATTTACCCATTTTTTAATTTCTTTAATAATCGATTTTGCTGTCTCAGTGCTTAAAGCATCTGGCAGGTTTTCATTAAACCTAGGTATTGATTTTTTAGTCATTATTTATAATTGATTTAAAAATTATGATAATACAAAATTTTAAAATTATTACGATGCCTTAAAAGGTTCATTCCTAATATATATAACTGTATCAGAACCTTCAGAACCTACTAATGTATTAGGATTTTTTACAACTAATCTCGCTTCAATATTGTTTTTCATGAACGTAACAATATTTTTCTCGGAATTAAATTCAAATCTTGTAATAGAAACTATTATACCCATTTCGGTTTGAAAATTATTAGTTGAATCCAAAGATAGCATTGACACATAATTTAATGTCCCATTGTCCTGAATTTTTGAAAATGTCCATAGCGAGTCTGAAAACAATGTCCTAGGGTTGTCAGATAATTTATTAACTGGAGTCTTTATTTTTTTTAAAGCCTCTATAGCAGCATCTCTTTCAACTTCAAAAGCAGCATTACTTAATAGTAATTCGTGAATTTTATTTTCATTTAATGTTTTTTCATCTTTTAATGAATTAGCCTCTTTAGTCATTTCAGAAATACTTCTTGAATAGGTATCATTAAGATTAGTAAGTGATTCTATTTGCTTATAATCATTATCGGCTTGTTCAATTTTTAAATTTAATTGGTCTTGTATCTCTCTTATGTCATTCAAATATTGTTTGTTTCTTCTTTTGTAGGTATCTGAAACAGATTTAAGTTCATAAGTTCCAGTATCATACTTTGCCATTAATTCTGCGGGCAATCGTTTTCCGAGCCACAATTTTATTCCCTGTGCCGCTACGCCGATTAAGTAAAAAATAATAAGTGACACAAATGCAAGAACCAAAGGAATGAATATCATATC
>JACQAK010000096.1 GCA_016194985.1 Bacteroidota bacterium | reverse complement strand
CTGTTAATGTATTGGTACCGGTTACGCTGTAGGTGGTGGTTTGAGTTGGAGACACCGTGATCGTACTCACTGTTTCTGCTGTACTCCATGTATAAGTATCCGCCCCCGTGATCGTTAACGTACTGGTATTGCCTGAACAGATAATGGTAGGTGTTGCCAAAGTTGTTATAGTTGGCAATGGGTTAACAAATACAGTTACCGGAGTTAATGTTGATGAACATCCAGTTAATGAAGATGTGCCTACAACACTATAAGTAGTTGTTATTGTAGGAGTAACAACAATATTTGGTGTTATTTCCCCATTAGGGGCCCACACATAGTTATCGGCATTGGTAGCAGTTAAGGTGGCTGTATTTCCTATACATATTGTTTGATCGGCTGTTCCTAATACTGGAAGTGTGTTTACATTAATAGTTAAAGTTGTGTCTTTGCTTAAACAGCTACCCGTTAAACCAACTACTGTATATGTTGTGGTAGATGTAGGTGTTATAACAGCTGAAGATGTTGTTGTTAGAACCGGGTTTGTAATTGTGTAGCTGTCTGCTCCACTTAATGATAATGTAGAGGTATTTCCAGCACATAAGGTTAAACTGCTTGCTGCGAAATTCACGGTAGGAGTGATTGCCACGTTAATCGTCAAACTGGATTGATTTACGCATCCGGTTAAAGTGTTTGTTCCAACAACAGAATAAGATGTTGTGGAGGAAGGATTTACAGAAATACTTGAACTATTTATAGAGCCCGCGTTTGCACTCCATGTATAGGTATCAGCTCCGGATATAGTTAACGAAGCTGTGTTTCCTGAACAGATAAAGGAATTAGATGTAGAAATAGATAAAGTTGGTAAACTATTTACTGTCACAGAAAATGAGGCACTTCCATTACAGCCAGTACCGGCGGATCCTAATACTGTATATGTGGTGGAACTGGTAGGATTGACGGTAAAACTCAAACCCGAGATAGATCCTGGCATTAAAGTGTAAGTATTTCCTCCCTGAGGTATAATGGTGGCAGTTAAACCATCGCATAGACTAACATCGGATACTGTTATGCTGGCAGAAGAAACAACAGATACCGTAACCTGGGCAACGGAACTCGTACAGGTATTGGCTCCATATGTTTGAGCAACAGTCACTGAGTAATTTCCAGCATGAATAGGAGCAATCGAGTTTGTAACCGTTGGTTGAGCTAATGTAGATGAAAAAGAATTCGGCCCTGTCCATTGTATAACCGTTCCTCCTGATACTACAGGCATTACTAAAGGATTACCAGAACATAGAGATAAATTATTTGTGGCGATATTAACAGTAGGGGTGGTGTTCACAATAATGGTTGTTGTAGCTGAGTTTGCACTTAAACATCCTGCAGAACTTGTTCCTGTTAAGGTATAAGTAGTATTGCTAGTAGGAGATACTGTGAAACTTGTTCCTGTTAAAGCACCCGGATTCAAGGTATAAGTACTTGCTCCAGTTGGTGTGGCAGTTGGAGTAATGACGGTTGAGTTGTTTGAACAGAGTGTAGGATTACTTACAGATAACACAGATACAGTAGGTGTTGTGTTAACTACTATTGTACGTGTAACCGTGTTTGCGCTTAAACATCCTGCAGAACTTGTTCCACTAATTGTGTATGTGGTAGTAATATTTGGAGATACTGTAAAGCTTGTTCCTGTTAAAGCACCCGGATTCAAAGTATAAGTACTCGCTCCAGTTGGTGTGGCAGTTGGAGTAATGACAGTTGAGTTGTTTGAACAGAGTGTAGGGTTACTTACAGATAACACAGACACAGTAGGTGTTGTATTAACTGTGATAGCAGCTGTAGCTGAGTTTGCGCTTAAACATCCTGCAGAACTTGTTCCTGTTAAGGTATAAGTAGTATTACTTGTTGGAGATACTGTAAAGCTTGTTCCTGTTAAAGCACCCGGATTCAAGGTATAAGTACTTGCTCCAGTTGGTGTGGCAGTTGGAGTAATAACGGTTGAATTATTTGAACAGAGTGTAGGATTACTCACAGATAACACAGACACAGTAGGGGTTGTATTAACTGTGATAGCAGTTGTAGCTGAGTTTGCGCTTAAACACCCTGCAGAACTTGTTCCTGTTAAGGTATAAGTGGTATTACTTGTTGGAGATACTGTGAAACTTGTTCCTGTTAAAGCTCCCGGATTTAAAGTATAAGTACTTGCTCCTGTTGGGGTTAATGTTATAGTACTGTTGGAACAAATAGTATTAGAAGAAGCTGAAAGGCTAACTGTTACTGCGCTTGCTGGTCCTGAAATAGTAACGTTTTGTGTAACAGAACATGTCCCGTCTGTAGCTGTAACACTATATACATTAGCAGCTAAACCAGTTTGCACAGTTCCTGTTAATGAACCAGGCATTCATGTAACGGTGTAGGTTCCTGAACCTCCTGAAGGCGTAACTGTTGCCGCTCCCGTAGCAGCTCCAAAACAAGTTACACTTTTAGTAGCTGTTGTCGTTAAAGATACTCCGCCCGTTCCTGGAGTTACGAAAAAGGTACAAGTTGATGTATTTCCGGCTTGATCAGTAACAGTCATAGTTACTTGAGTTACAGAACTAATAATAGTTCCGGCAGCCGGATTTTGTGTAACAGAGAATGAGCAATCGTCGAAAGCAACAACTTCTGCAATATAATTACCTAGTACACTTGAACAACCGGTTAATGTTTTATTAGCTACACAAGAGATAATAATAGGTGATACTGTTTCTGTTCCACAAATGGAAGCAGGGGCTCCGCAACTTGCAATATTAGTGCCCATACTAACTGCAGTTGGTAAAGATGTAGGGGATAATGTATTACTGCCTGCTGCTGTGAAGTTAGTTCCTGTAAACGTTAAACTATTTGAATTAGCTAAAACAACATCTGTTGCCAACATATCCAAATTGTAAATGTTAACTTTCGCTGTGCCATTTATTCCCGAAGTAGGCCCAAACGTGCAATTAGTAATGGTACCTGTACACGTAGCTCCTTTGTCTAAATAAAAATCACAACCTTTATCGAATGGAATATTGTTTGAAAAAGAACAGGTATTAAAGTTAAAAGTTCCTGTGGCGGCTCTGAATAAAATAGCTCCGCCATCAACAGACCCATTATTAGGATTAAACACCTGGTCATTATAATTTCCGGTAAATACACAATTTGAAAAAGTGGTTGTTCCTGCTAATTTATAAAATGCACCTCCTCCATTTAAGGGGTCAGAGGCATCGCCAGCAGTAAAGTTATCTGAGAAATATGAACCGGTAACGGTTAAAACTCCTGATCCCTGATAAATAGCGCCTCCGCGACGGGATGAACATCTGTTAAATGTTGTATTGGTTACTGTAACAATTGGATTTGTATTAAACATTTTAATAGCCCCGCCCCAATCTGCAAAATTCCTATCGTCTATAAATAAACAGGAATTAACTGTTAATGTGGAATTATCAACGGCTATGGAACCGCCACCGTCAGCATTCCATCCTGAACAACTAATAATGGAACTATTGAAAGTCACATTGGAGCCGGAAGACATATAAACATTGGCACCATTTCCTGCTACCGTTGCCCCCGGGTTTTTTCTGATAACCACATTATTGAAAACAATACCTGTTATATTTGGATTAATCATAAACACCTGACCTTGAGCTACATCATAGTAATAGTTTACAAAAGTCATGCTTTGAAAAATAACATTGTTTGTACTGATTGTTGCGAACCGATTATTTGTAGCATTTCCTGTAAAAATTGTATTTCCTGTGCCGGCTCCAATAAATGTTAACGATTTATTGATACCTACACCTCCATTGATTGTGTTTTCAACAAAAGTACCTCTATCTATAAAAATTGTATCTCCGGCAACAGCTACTGTATATGCTTGCGCCAAGGTTAACTTAGGAGTAGCGGCAGTAGTGCCATTGTTGGCAGCTAACCCAACGGCAGACGTATAAACATCTCCTGTTGTTGAGTTATCATTTACATAAACTTTTTTTGCGTTTAACTGAACTGTAAAAAACAGTAATGTAATAAATAGAACCTTAGTTAATTTCATAATTTGGTATTGATATATTAATAGTACGTTTACTTTTGTCTAATAAAATTAAAGCATTTAATAAAGCACATAGAGTGTTAAAAAATACGTTTTTAGTAAGTCTGATTATAATAAAAACTGCAACAAATTATCGTTTTTATTTAAATATTCATACTGAAATCCGGATTTAGACAGATTATTTTTTAATAATTCCAGATCCTGGGACTCTTTAATCTCTAAACCTACTAAGGCTGGGCCATTTTCTCTGTTATTTTTCTTCATATATTCAAAATGAACGATATCATCATTTGGACCTAAAACATTACCAACAAACTCCTTTAAAGCACCTGCTCTTTGAGGGAATCTGATAATAAAAATATGTTTCAGGCCTTCAAACAACAAGGATCTTTCTCTGATTTCTTCTGTTCGCATGATGTCATTATTGCTTCCACTTACCACACATACTACGTTTTTTCCTTGCAAAGTATCTTTTAAATAATGTAAAGAAGCTACCGTTAATGCTCCGGCAGGTTCAACTACAATGGCTTGCTGATTATATAAATTTAAAATAGTAGTGCATACTTTCCCCTCTGGAACTAAAACAATGTCGCTTAACTTTTGTTTACAGATCTCAAAGGTTTTATCTCCTACCTTTTTCACAGCGGCGCCATCTACAAATTTATCAATTTCTTGTAATTCAGTATTATAGCCGTTAGATATAGAGGTTTTCATAGAGGGGGCGCCTTCCGGTTCCACACCTATGATCTGGGTATTTGGTGTTGTTTGGGATAAATAACTTACGCAGCCAGCTGCCAGTCCACCACCTCCGATAGGAACTAATACGTAATCAATTTCAAAATCAGCATCTTCAATTATCTCTTTGGCAACAGTGGCCTGGCCTTCTATTACTTTTTCATCATCAAAGGGATGAACGAAAGCAGCTCCTTTTAATTTGCAAAATTCAACAGCCGCTTTATAAGCATCATCAAACGTGTCGCCCACTAAAACAACATTTACAAATTCTTTACCAAACAGTTTCACCTGATTGATCTTTTGAGAAGGTGTTGTTGCCGGCATAAAAATCGTTCCTTTGATATTTAATTTCCGACAGGAGTATGCCACACCTTGCGCATGATTACCTGCACTGGCGCAAACGACTCCATTTTGTTTTTCAGCATCGGATAAAGAATTGATTTTATTGTAGGCTCCTCTGATTTTATAAGAGCGAACAACCTGCAAGTCTTCGCGCTTTAAATAAACATTGCACCCAAATTCTTCACTTAATTGCACGTTATATTGCAAAGGCGTATGCATTGATATGCCCTGCAAATTTTGTGCTGCTTTATTGATATTATCCAGTGATACCATATTTAATTTTGTTTGGGAGCATTTTAGTTTATCTTTTTCATCTCAGTCATCGACTCTCTTAACCAGGCGCCTACTTCTTCGATAGGGTGATTTCTGATGTTATAGTTAACTTCAATTAATAATTTATTATCTACACCATTAGAAGCGGCAAAAGCTCTTCCTATAACATTGCTTTCTATTCCTTTCATAAACTCTTTTAATAAGGGTTTACATGCATGATCAAATAAATAACAGCCATACTCTGCCGTATCAGAGATAATGCGATTCATTTCATATAGCTTTTTACGAGCCACAGTATTTGCTATTAAAGGCAATTCATGCAATGATTCGTAATAGGCAGACTCTTCGATGATTCCGGATTCAGTCATTGTTTCAAAAGCTAATTCAACTCCGGCTTTTACCATGGCCACCATCAATACAGCATTATCAAAATAATCTTGTTCTGAGATAGTTGCGCTGGTTGCCTGAGTTTTTTCAAAATTAGTTTCAGCAGTAGCAGCTCTCCAGCTTAATAAATTGGCATCATCGTTTGCCCAATCTGCCATCATATTTTTTGAGAACTCTCCTGACAAAATATCATCCATGTGTTTTTGGAATAATGGACGCAAGATTGATTTCAATTCTTCAGCTAGTTCAAAAGCTTTTATTTTTGAAGGATTATTTAAGCGATCCATCATGTTTGTGATACCTCCGTGTTTTAAAGCTTCAGTAATTGTTTCCCACCCATACTGAACTAGCTTAGACGCATAGCCCGGATCAATTCCTTTTTCCACCATTTTATCAAAACATAAGATAGAACCTGTTTGTAACATGCCGCATAAAATGGTTTGTTCGCCCATTAAATCTGATTTTACTTCTGCTACAAAGGATGATTTTAAAACACCGGCTCTGTGTCCACCGGTTGCTACAGCATAAGCTTTTGCCTGATTTAATCCAATACCATTAGGATCATTTTCGGGATGAACGGCTATTAATGTCGGTACACCAAAACCTCTTTTATATTCTTCTCGAACTTCGGAACCAGGACATTTCGGGGCACACATGATTACGGTGATGTCTTTACGTATCTGCATGCCTTCTTCCACAATGTTAAATCCATGAGAATATGATAATGTAGAACCTTTTTTCATTAAAGGCATGATGGCAGTTACCACTGATTTGTGCTGTTTATCCGGTGTTAAATTACATACTAAATCAGCGGTTGGTATGAGCTCTTCATAGGTGCCCACTTTAAAACCATTTTCAGTTGCATTTAAGTAAGAAGCTCGTTTTTGAGATATGGCATCTGCACGAAGGGCATAAGATATATCCAAGCCCGAATCTCTCATGTTTAAACCTTGATTTAAACCTTGAGCACCACAGCCGACGATCACTATTGTTTTATTTTTAAGTGCTGATACACCGTCTGTAAATTCAGACTGATCCATGAATTCACAAACGCCTAATTGTTCAAGTTGTAATCTAAGAGGTAATGTGTTAAAATAATTTTCCATATGATTTACTTATTAAAATGTTTTATAATTGTTTTACTATTGTTTTCTACTTCTTTTAAATAGGTATTTAATGTTTTCATTGGTTTGGTAATGGCAACTCGTCCACTTCTAACGAATTCCAGCATGCCAAATTTTTCCAGATCATTAAACAAGTGTTTTATTTCACGTTCATCGCCGGTTTTCTCAACCACAATAAACTCTGGAGATATGCTCAAT
>JACQAK010000126.1 GCA_016194985.1 Bacteroidota bacterium | reverse complement strand
GGGATCTTCAAATAATACAGCTACATTATCGGTTACTGCGTCTACATCAACTACAGGAATCGTTACCACTACAAATGCTTGTACAAATGCTTCTGCTAATTATACGATTACTGTAACTCCTACACCGACAGTAACGGTTGATTTAACCAATATCAGTTTATGTACCGGTCAAAGTGCAACTGTGACAGCTACTTCGAGCGAAGGTAATTATTTGTGGCAGCCCGGAGGCGCTACGACAAATACCTTATCCGTAAATACAGCCGGTGTTTATACTGTTACAACTACAAATACTTGTTTCACAACAACAGCAACGACTTCGGTAACTATCAATTCATCTCCATCGTTGACAATATCATCTACTAGCAATTCGTTATGTGCCGGAGGGCAATTATCATCTGATTTAAGCTTGAACGGAAGTACAGGTACTTATTCATGGAGTACGGGAGCATCTACATCAAGTGTTTCTGTAACCACACCTGGGGTATATATGGCAACCGTTACAACAACGAGTTGTGGTTCAGCAAATGCATCCTTTACTATTGCAGCGATTTCAACGCCTACTATAACTTCATTAACCTCTTCTTCTCCTTTATTGTGTAATGGCGTTTCAGCAACGTTAACGGTTTCTGATAATATGTCGAATGAAGTGTGGAGTAATGGGGCTGTAAATACTCCTTCTATCATAGTGAATGGTTCTGGTACTTATACAGTAGGTGTTTCTAATGCTTGTGGATCTCCAACGGCATCTATTGTTATTCAATCCAATGTAACACCTAATTTAACATTAACGTCAAGTTCAAACACATTGTGCCCGAATGAAACAGCTACATTAACAGTATCAGGAGGATCTGTGCCTTATTCATGGTCAAATAGTTCGAATACAGGTTCTGTTGTTACAACGAATGGAGGCACAGTAACCGTATCAAGCACTAATGCCTGTGGAACAGGAACAGCCAGTGTGGTTGTTTCCGTTACAAATTTGAATGCTTCTATTGCGGCGGATCCTACAAGTGGTATTATGCCGGTAGTAACCAGCTTTACAAACAACAGTACAGGAGCAACATCGTATGCCTGGAGTTTTGGGAATGGAAATACAGCTTCAACACAAACGGTTAATCCTCAAACATATTCAGTGCCTGGTACTTACGAAGTATATTTAACAGCATTCAATGGATCCTGTTTTGATACGGATAGCTTAACGATTACTGTTTTGAATGAGAATCCGTGGATGGTTATTCCTAATGTGTTTACACCAAACAATGACAGTATTAATGATGTTTTCAGAGTCACAGGACTTAATATTACAGAATTTAGTTGTACGATCTTTGACAGATGGGGCCTTCAAATGTTTGCCTGGGATGGTATTAAAAATGGCTGGAATGGAAAGTCCAATGAAAGAATCTCATTACCACACCTGAAATTATTTTTAGGACATGTTTTGTAACCGTGCAATCCGCATGGTTTACAAAACAAATCTTTCACTTCAATTACTGTAGAGTTATAAGCTAAAGGGTAGAATCCATAAGCAGGAACTGTAGAACAAAAGAAGGCTGTTGTAGGAGAATTTCCGGCTGAAGCCAAATGCAAAGGCCCGCTATCGTTCACATAATTCATTTTAGCGTGCTTCATTAATTCGCAGGATTCTAATAATGATAATTTTCCTGCTAAACTTTGTATAGATGTATGAGTACTTTTAAGTTTAATCTCATCGCATAATTTACTATCAGAAGGTCCGCCTAATAAATAAATAGTTACTTCTTTAGGAATAGAGTTACATAATTCGATCCACTTATCTTTTGGTAATTGCTTGGTAAACCAAACAGATGAAGGAGCCATGCAAACAAATGCCTGAGAAACATATGATTCTATGTTTGAGAATTGTTTGAAAGTAGGGTATAACTTTGGTTTAACAATGGTTTTATCAGTAATGGATTCTATCAAATCATTGTAGCGTTCTATTTCGTGGCGCCCATCTCCAATTTTATGTTTGGATTTATGATTGAATAAAAAAGAGAAGGGGTTTTTATCGTAACCTGCGGTATAAGGTGCTTTTGAAAATGCTGTTAAAAAGCCTGAACTGGCAAAGCGATGTAAATTAATGATAGTGTCAAACTTTTGTTTTCGTATAATTTTTAATAAGCGGAATAAGCTTTTGTATTTTCCGTCCTGTTTATTCCAAACTAATGTTTGAGTTAAAAACGGATGCTCCTGATAGAGTGATTCATTTCCTTTTCGAACGAGAATGGAAATTTTTGCCTGAGGAAAAAAGGCGTGCATTTTCTCTAATACGGAGGAGGCTAAGATAGCATCACCAATAAAAGCAGTTTGAATAACGAGTATGTTTTTATGAGTCAAGTTTTTATATATAAGTAATTCTATTTTTAAATTTATTTAGTAAATAAAATAACAAGTAAATTACTAAAACCAGTCCTAAAAATAATATATAGACCGGAATTTCTTTTAAAAATGGAAAAAGATTATTTAACTCTCTTCCATAGTAAGTATTTGTAACATAAAATACCCTTATGGCACTGAAACACATTAATATAAAAAATGTGATACTAAAGAATATAGTTAAGCTATAACGTTTTTTTGAAATAATAGAATTTATCAAAAAAATAATTGGTATAAAAATGAACGGTGTTACTGTAAAGACATGTCTGGTTAGAACTGTTTTGTGAGAGGCTGCAATGCTAAAATTCAAAATAATGATAAAAATAAACAGGCATGCTTCATATTTATAGTTTTTATAGAAATCGCGAAATCCAAGCAAGGACAAGAATAGAATCGGCGAGACAATTAGTAATCCTGGAATAGAATTTTGAACTCCAATTTTATAATTAAACCATAATTCAGGGTTACGAATATTTATTAATAAGGTATCTAATCCTTGCAAGAAATTACCGGATAATGACGAGATAAAAGATAATTCTTCAGGGAATAATGGGTTGTATTTATTTGATTTTAAGGTTATTTCGTTAAATGCAATAAAATTATAAATTAATAAAATGCTTATGCAGCTTAAAAAGATACAGCTTGAATAAACTAGCGTTTTTAAGTTTTTTGACACTAAGGATATGTCGATTTTTTTTGTTTGATAGCAATAAAAAATTGCCGGTAAAAACAATAGTATGTTTTGTAATTCTACAATAGTAGAGTATGATAAAAACGCAACGAAAAAATAAAAGTGTTTACTGTATATATTCCTGGCTGATATTAAACACCAAAAAGCCAGCAGAACAAATAACATGGAAGGGGCGTGGGAAAAAACATGAGTAGATTCTTGTAAATTCAATGTGCACAAGGCGTAAACAATTGCAATCAGAAGAGATTTTTTATATGAATTATTGAAATATCTGGAAAATAAAAATACAAGTAATACGCCCAGCACACCACATATATTAGGTAATAAAATAACCGTTACTTCTTGTATAGGTTTATGATTACTTATAGAAAAAGGAATCTTGTCCAGTAAAATTCCAAATTCAAAAAAGGGAATCATTAAAAAAGCATTACCGGGTAATCTGTCAGAAAAAAAACGCCCATCTTTAACACAATAGTCTATTTTTCCAGTATAATTTACATAATCATTAACGCAAACAGTATGTTTATTTACAATTGAGCTAACTAATGCAAAATGACTTCCATCATTTGTACAATTTAAATAACATGAATTTACGAAATAATAGACACCAATAAGTATAAGAGTAATAGTTAAAAATATTTTTTGCCGTAATGTTAAATTTTCCATTAAAGATATTATACAGCTACATTATGTTCTCTTAACGCATCGTTTAAGGAAGTTTTTAAATCGGTACTGGCTTTACGTTTTCCGATAATTAACGCACAAGGTACCTGGTATTCGCCGGCAGGGAACTGTTTAGTATAAGAACCCGGAATAACAACGCTTCTCTCAGGTACATATCCTTTAGTTTCAACAGGCGTACTTCCGGTAACATCAATGATTTTTGTAGACATGGTAAGGCATACATTGGCTCCCAATACGGCTTCTTTCCCAACATGAACCCCTTCTACCACAATACAACGGGATCCTATAAAACAATTGTCTTCAATAATTACCGGAGCTGCCTGAACCGGCTCCAGTACACCGCCAATTCCTACGCCACCACTTAAATGAACGTGTTTGCCTATTTGTGCACAGCTTCCAACAGTTGCCCAGGTATCTACCATTGTACCTTCATCTACATAAGCACCTATATTAACAAAACTAGGCATCATGATCACACCTTTGGAAATGTAACTACCATAACGGGCAATTGAGCCCGGAACAGTTCTCACGCCGGCTTCTGCGAAATTGGTTTTTAATTTCATTTTATCATGAAATTCAAAAGGCCCCACTTCCATGGTCTCCATTTGTTGAATAGGGAAGTATAAAATAACGGCTTTTTTAATCCAGTCGTTTACCTGCCATGTTCCGTCGGATTTTGGTTCGGCAACTCTTAGTTTACCTTTGTCTAAATCTTCGATAATTTGCCTGATAGCTTGCTGATTGGAGGCTTCTTTTAATAAATCTCTGTTATTCCAAATAGATTCTATAATACTTTGCATAAATTTCGCTTAAAATTGTTTGCAATTTAACTAAAATAAGTATATTTGCACTCCAAAATTTTTTGGATTGGTTGTGTAGCTCAACTGGATAGAGCATCTCACTACGGATGAGAAGGTTTGGGGTTCGAATCCCTACACGATCACAAATAAAACCCTTTGACATCACAGAGGGTTTTATTTTTAATATTTGGTGAGAGTATCCGCCAGCTGGCGGAATCGGATTCATATCCGCTGGCTAGCGGACAGGAGTTCAAAAGTTCTTTAAAATAAAAATATTTGGTGAGGTAGCTCAGTTGGTTAGAGCATCGGATTCATATCCGCTGGCTAGCGGACAGGAGTTCAAAAGTTCTTTAAAATAAAAATATTTGGTGAGGTAGCTCAGTTGG
>JACQAK010000125.1 GCA_016194985.1 Bacteroidota bacterium | reverse complement strand
TAAAAAATACAATTGATGAGATGGTATTGTTGGGTGCTGAAACCCCACATATCAAAGTGGCTATTGGACAGGGAATTAGCAAGGAAAAATATGAAACGGGGGAAGAAGTGATCGCCCAGTTTAAGGATAACGGATTCCCTGATCACTGCTGGCAGGGACGGTATTTGGATTTATTGGAAGCCAATCGTTTTGTAGCTCATGAATCAGGAATTCTAATGGAACATATCTGGAGCATGAATCGATGCACAACAGAAGAAGATTTTTTTTCCTATAGAAGAGACCACGGAAAAACAGGCAGAATGTGGGCGGTGATTATGTTAAAATAGTGGAACAATTTCAACACAGAGTTGAGAAGTTTGAGAGCGCACAAAGAGAAATTTAATAATCTTCGTGAGCTCTTTTTCTTTGTATCTCTGTGTTGAAAAAAAACTTATCTTTGAAATGTGAAAAAGCGTTATTTCATATTACTCGTTTTAATTGTTTTGGTTTTATTACCGAACATCACGGAAGCGCAATGCGCTATGTGTAAGGCTTCTGTTGAAAGCAGTCAGGGACAAAAAAACTCAGTTGCCGGAGGAATCAATCAGGGCATTTTATATTTAATGGGTGTTCCTTATTTATTAATGGCCTTTATTTTTCGTAAGCAAATTGCCACTGTTTGGAAATTGATCAGAGGTAAACGTGTGGCGGAAGAAGATTTATAAATTTTTATACTTCAAATTTTTCTCCCCAATTCGACATTAATTGCATAACAGGCAATAGTTTTTTTCCTTCTTTCGTGAGAGAATATTCTACTTTTAGAGGAATGACGTTATATTCTTTTCTGACTACAACCCCATTTTTTTCTAATTCTTTTAGCACCTGAGACAGCATCTTATCATTAATACCTACTAAAATCTTTTTAAGTTCGCCATATCTTTTGGCACCATCTCTTAAATTCCAAAATACCAATCCTTTCCATCTTCCTCCAACTACCGATAAAGTTAAATCAACAGGACAGTAAAAATAAGTTCCGTCTAAATTATATCGTTTCATGTTTTTTTGTTTTTGATAAAGATAATTTATTAAAGAATTACTTACCAAATAGAAGGTGCTTTCTTTTTGGGAAGTATATTGTGTATGACGAACGCTTAGCCCAATTTTGTTTTTATAATTTAAATAATGTAAAAAAATGGAAAAAGAAGAAATTAAAAAAACAACATTAGCAGTATCATATGCAATATTAGAAGGACGTTGGAATGATCTGGATAATTTACTTGACGAAAAATTTACGTATACAGGAGATGGATTTGTTTTTACAAAAGACGAATATATAGGCTTTATGCAGGATATGAAAGCCGCTTTTTCAAATTTGAAAATGGAATTCCCACATGTATTGGTAGATGGTGATTTAGCTTCCGTTAGATTTATTTCTACGGCAGTTAATACCGGCAAATTTATGGGAGCTCCAGCTAATAAAAAGAATCTGACCATTCATGGAAATTTTATAAGAAAAGTGAAAGATGGAAAAGTGATGCAGGAATGGCAAACAACAGACCTATTAGGAGTAATGACGCAGATAGGCTTTGGTGCTTTATTAGGCTACGCTATTTTTGTGGGAGGATTTAAAGTTGAGCAAAAAAGGCCAGTAAGAAAAAAATAAAAAAAAGAGAAGTTTAATTACTTCTCTTTTTTTTATTTAATAACCTGCTATTACTCCAATAAAAAAGTGTATTCGGTTTTTTTCAAATCGTAAATGAGTAGAGTATTTATGGCTGTCATGAATTCTTTCCCATATTTCGTATAATACATGCTGAAATTGTCGTAACGTTCCTGAGGTGTGTTTTTAGGAAATAATTTTTCTTTAACAGACCAGATTTGATTAACATCAGTTTCTGATTTTTGTTTTAAGGCCCTGTTTATTTTTTGCTCGATGGTACTAATCCCATTAATGGCTTTTTGTTTTTCGGCTTCTGTTGTGCCAATCAGTGATTTATCAATGGCCGTAACTGTTTCTAAAATACCAGCGTAAATAGTTGCTAATTGAGTTTTAGCATCTTCCAGGTTAATATCGTTGTGCTGGGTTTTAATAAATTGTTTTACTAAATCTTCTCCGTCTTTAAAACTGTCTTCAATTCCAAGATTTAATTTTTGTAATTTGTTTTGTGTGCCTTTATCCAGCAACATTACGAAATGACGTGGCATTAAGATCGGTAAATGAATCTGAAAGGCATCAAACATTGTTTTGTATTCCAGCCAATAAGCAATTTCTCCGGGACCTCCTACATAGGCAATATTGGGTAATATTTTTTGTTGATACAAAGGCCTTAAAACTACATTAGGACTAAGCTTTTCAGGAGTTGTTTGAATAAGGGTGTTTAGTTCTTCTTCTGAAAAACTAATAGTTGTATTTAGTACAACATACCGATTGTCTTGCTTTTCGATACGTTCCCTTAATCCTTTTTCTTTATAGAAAATATTTATTTCTCTGGGGGTAACTTGTGCCGAATAGTTTTTTTGTAATTCTGTAATTGTTTCAGATACTAATTTGTAAGATGTATTTTCGAAAATATCTTTTTTAAATTCTTCTTTAAATAGATTCTTTAAAGCCGAATCATTACCGTCTAAAATTACGATGCCATATTCTCCAAACAGCTCATTTACCAGGTAACGTGTAGCATCTGCTAAATTGACATGATTAATATAAGCGTTTTCAAATACAGTGATTAATTCGGATGCTTTTTCGTTTTCACCTAAAATGGTTTTTAATTCAGCAATGACTTCCTGTAGTCCTTCAGTACTAAATTCACCTACACTTCCTTTTTGATTTGTATTCCAAACAATCTTTTTTCCAAACACATGAACATGATTAATTTCCTCAAAATCATGATCTTCACTTGCCATCCAATACACCGGTACAAATTCTTTTTCAGGAAATTGTTCTTTAAGTGTCTTACATAAATTAATGGCACTGGTAATTTTGTAGATAAAATAAAGCGGACCGGTGAATAAACACAACTGATGCCCTGTAGTAACGGTATATGTAGTTGTATTTTCTAACAACGCAATATTGGCTAACGATGCAGGCGAAATATTGGTGGTGAGATTTGCCTGAACCTGTAAAGCTTTTACCAAAACAGAGCGATTCAGATACTCGAATTTGTTTTTTTCAAAATAATCCGAAAAATTATTTTTATAAATGTGATGATTGTAAAATTGTTTTACCTGTTCGGATCCTGATATATAGTCTTCAAACAATGAAGAGAATAGTCCTGTTTGATGAAGAGGAAGAAGTTGCTTTTGAAACATGTTTTAAAATTGAATAATAATACACAAAGGAAATTATTATTCTGAAATAATCAGTTTTTGTACATGTTTTTTATTGTTAATTTGAAGAGTTACAAAATAAATACCATTAACAAGATTTAACCCCTGTTTTGATATTAATTCCGTATGATCGCCGGGCTGTTGGTTTGCACTATTTTTTTGATAAATCGTTTTCCCCAGAACATCTATGACCTGTATTCCTACAGCGGCATCTGAAGTTAGATGATAGGTAACAGCTGATTTATCGCTTGTTGGATTAGGGAAAATTGTAAAGCCCTCAGAGGTAGGATTGTTTTCTACTATACCTACTGTTTGAGAAAGATTGATATCATCAATATATATATTATTGCTGGCAAAGGATGACTTATATTGAAATTTGACTAAAACATTGCTTGTTTGAAATAATGATATAATAGGAATAGAGTAAAGGGTCCATGCTGTAGAGGCATCGGGAATGAAGGCGCTTGTAGTAGCCGGATTATTAACCAAAGCGGTTCCGGTGTATACGGCTCTTTGGAACCACGATGCTCCACAATTTGTAGAGAAGAACACTTTTAATTCATCCTGTATCTGTGAACTCACTGTAGTAGTAGAGGCAGATGCTACTTTAAAATTAAATGTTTGATTCTGTGCGGATGTGAAATCATAAGAGGGACTCATGAGTACATCTAAGTCTTGTCCATAATTCTGAAAAGCATTCATGCCTGCTGCATTTGAGCCACCTGTTCCTGCACCGGCCACATATTGCCATTTATGCCCATTGTTATCCAGGTCATAAGACTGCCAGGTGTAATCTAAAATAGTGGGATTTTCGAAGCCTTCAAAATAAGAGCCACTATAAATCACATCAGCGGCTGTATTATCAACTCTGATGTATTGTGTTTTAACAGCAGTATTTGTTCCGCTGGAATTTGCCGCTAATAAGCTTACTGAATAAACACCGGCTGCAGAATACGTTACCACCGGATTGGCGACTGTTGATGTGGCGGGGGTACCTCCTTCAAAAGTCCATAGCCTGCTGGTTTCTGTGCCATTTAAGATGTTTTTCGTGAACGTTACATTATTGCCTTTACAAAGTCTGGTTCTGCTTGCAAAGAAATCCGGTACCGGAGCACAGGTGGTGCTTGGTGCTGTAACGCCTGTTGCAGCCAGATTTGCAGCGGACCATAAATTACTTCTGCCGGATATAGCACTTTCAACAGCCAGACGCATTCGGTCTTTTTGTCCTGTGGTCCACATATTACAGCAATACGAATATTCCATATAGTTTTGAATGTTTTCAATAATGCCTGTCGAACCCATAATAGAGACATCATCAATCGCAAATTCTCCATTGCTGTCTTCTGCATTCCATGAATAAATTCTGAAAGTTACAGGAGTGTTTTTAAGAGTGAAGCTGGCGCCCGATACAGAGATCGAACTTCCTGCTTCCATACCTGTTGCATCATTGGCATAGAAAAATACATTACCGGGATTAACATTCACATTTGAATTAGCCGGAGAAACAGTGGCTGTAAGGTTACTGGTAAATCCATCGGCGCTTGATCTGATGGCATAAGTTCTCGGGCCGGTTAAAGAACGGTTGACTTTGAACTTCAAACCTGTAATACTCATCGAAGAAGAAGGTTTAGGAGCTATTGAAACTTCATAATATCTGGCCGGATCCAAACTCCCTGTAAGGTTGCTATAATTGGTTTCTCCATCGGTGGCACCTGTTGGCCATCCTGAAAACGAGAATTCTCCGGATTGTCCGGAGTTAGGTGAAAGTCCGACAGCCTGAAAAGGAGTAACGGTTAAACTATCAAAATCGGCACTAAGGGTTCCTGTATCAATGGCACCGGATGTTGTATTCACATCATTAAAAGTAAAGACACCGGCAGAGAAATCAGTGATCATGCAATCCGGAGTAAGTAAATTGGGGCAGGTGGTATGTCCTTTAGTAATGGGTGTGTCGTTAATGAGGTCATCTCCGCACGCCAATCCTACGTTGATGGATATATTGATGGTTGTGTTCCAGGGATGGGCCAAATCCAACCAATGTCCAACTTCATGAGTTAATGTTCGTGATTTTAAAACACTACTTGTGCCAATAGAGCCAATGTAATCAGATAGGATCATTAAGCCGTCGTGAACAGAAAGAGAGCCTGTTGCGGCAGAAGGATAATAAGCATAGCCGGCCCACCCTTGTTGTAAAGCTTTGGCGGTCCATATATTCAAATATTTATCCCTGGGCCATGGATTTACTTTTGCGCTATCGTCGCCATAATTGGTTTTACTGGTATAAATACGGTCTATGCCATTTGTGCAATTTCCCTGAGGGTCAATTTTTGCTAATTGAAACACCACTCCGATATCGGATACAAGACTTCTGAATTTTGGCGTAACATTGATAGTATCGGCATTTAATTTACGCATGTCACGGTTTAAAATAGCAATACCATCCGCAATTTGAGCGTCGGATATGTTCTCCGGGCCATTTTGATGAAGGACATGAAACACCACAGGAATTGTATAAACTGTTGTGCTTAGTAATTTTTTTTGAGCGGCGGCAGTTGTATTATAAGCAGTTTCGTTATCAACAAATGATTGAAAAAGTTCAGGATGAGCTGTATATAACTGTTTAATGGCTTCATCCGTTCCACAATGTTTTAATTCCTGCGCCTTGTAAGTGGCAGATAATAACACAATCCATAAAACGGTAATTTGTAATTTTAATTTCATTGTTGTTGATTTACAGGGGATTTCTATCAAAGATAAATATTAAACCCATCACTTTTGGTCGCTTAAAACCATTTAATCTCAGATTAAGAATATTGACTCATCGGATTGAAGATTTACAGCCAAAGTAATCCATTATCAACGCTCTATTAACATCAAAAAAGCTATTTATCAGGCACTTACAAAACGCCATGCACAAGTTTCGTTAATTACGCAGTTTTTTGTTAATAACCCAAATTCATTGGGCTGTAAAGCCTTCGTATTTTTATGTGTTAAACAGAACTATTTTAATGAGTTTACAGGTTAATGTAAAAGATTTGCTATCAAATCTATACCACAATCGTGGTGTGGTGGAACTACTATTTGGACAACGCGATCATATCACGGTAAACGAATTATTAGGCAGGGATGATATTACGGAAGAACAATACCGCAAATTGGTATCACTCGATATTTTGTATGAATACGAAAACGTAGTGAGTTTGAATGATGCGGTGGTAGCCATGTTCGAAGACTTCATGGAAATCGGAGAAGTAACTCCGGGCTTTATTAACGACTATATCAATGAGTTAAAACGCCATATCCGTTTTTATCAGGATGCCCGTGAAATGCGATTTCTGCGTAGTATCAAAAAATACCTGAAGCGGATTAATTCTACCCTTACACGTGAGATCATCAAGCTTCAAAAAAATGTGGATGATACTTACAAAAACGAAAGTAATTATCGTATCAAATTACAAAAGCTGGAAGACTATCGTGAAAAACGAGATACCATTATCGAATTCATCAGACAAACAACCACCATTGTGGATGAAACACGTTCGTTATTCAATATCACCAATGATACGGAGTTATTTGGAATAGTATCTTCTTTAAAGGCCAGCTTAATAGAAAATCTGGATTTCCTGATCGAGATACAAACAGACATTACTGATTTCATCAACAAGATTCAGTACCAGCTTGATGTTTATAAAAAAGCTCAGCGTTTAAAAGAAGTGAAAGATCACGGTACACTTCACTTTAAAACAAACTTCAGGGAAATTGTTTCCAATATCAATACCCTAAAACACAACGGACATAAAACGCCTAAAACAAAAATCCCTATCGACTTTTTATACAGTGATGAGGGCCATGTATTATGCAAGCGTATTGCCGAAAAATATAAAATTACCCGTTTAATGGTTCGTGGACTTGCCGATAAAATGGCAGGTAACTTTAAAGACAAAGGTCTTGAACAACAAATAAAATTAGATACCGAAAAACTAGTAGAACGTTTTTTAAATCAAACAAAAGCAAACCTGTTTGAGTATTTAATGGACTATAAATTTCCCAAAGCTATTGGTACTGTCACGTTTGAAGAACGACTATCATTATTTGTGGAAATTGCCATGGAATATCAAAACCAGTTAGATTTTAAATACCGGTTACAATACCATGATTACACCGTGGAGAACGATGTAAAAAAACGTTTGGGCTATACCTTGATTTTGCCATTGAAAGATAAACCGAAAAAAGAAAAAGCAACTAAATAGAATTATATACCATGGAAGAAACAACCAGTTTTAATTTACCTAAACAAACGCATGATATTTTTGCGGTGATGGCTCGTGGAAATTTTATTTCCAGTAATGGAAGTAGAGATGGTATGAACCGTTTATATGATGTGATCAATAATCCCGAAAACTTTGACAGACTTCAGGCATATTTTAATGTGATCAGATATAACATTGAACGGGGAAATAATTTTTTCTATTTCTCTAAATTAAGCGAACCAAATTCCGAATTAGAGAAGAAACTGGAACGTTTTGAGCGTTATATTGATATCATTGATTTATTTGCCAGTATGGATAATAAAATTGGTATTGGGAGTCGTTTCCGTCCCAGTGAAATTGCCGAGGAATGTAATGCC
This sequence comes from Bacteroidota bacterium, assembly GCA_016194985.1. Classification (GTDB taxonomy): domain Bacteria; phylum Bacteroidota; class Bacteroidia; order B-17B0; family Aurantibacillaceae; genus UBA4416. The sequence continues at coordinate 11,995 of JACQAK010000125.1, read as the reverse complement.
AATGTACGATTAAAACAAAAGCTTCAAAAAATACCATTGTATCGTTCCGAAACCCTACATAACAAAGTGCGTGAGATTTGTGATTTAATGAGCCGCGATTCTTTTTTGGAATTGGAAGACGAAAAATCAGAATCGTATAAAGTATTGGATTCGTATAATTACTTGCTGGATGTGATCAATTCTGTAGCTATATACGAAGACAATGGTTCCGATGATACTGCGCAGGGAATAATTTATAATTAAAATAACCGAATATGAAGACATCACTTTTTTTATTAATCGTTCTGTTTAGTATGAGTGTCTTGGCTCAAACCAAGTATTCCACAGCTTCCGAAGATTTCATTACGTTTCATGAAAATGTTTCGTCTGCCGAACGCATGTATAAAAATGATTCTTTATTACAGGCATATGCAAAATTTGATATTGCATTTGCAAATTATAAAGGTTCTGTTAATCCTAGTCACTATTTTCATGCAGCCTTATGTGCCCTTAAAATAAAGGAAGAATTCAAAGCTTTGCATTTTCTGGAAAAAGCTATTACCAATGGATATGAAGTTGATAGTGCCAAAAAAGATGCAGTTGTATTCTATAATCAAAACACTAAAAAAGAATATCAGGCCAATATTGCCTCCTGGGAAAAAACGAGAGATGATGCAGTGAACTCTGAATGGGAAAGTGAATTGTATAGCATAAAAGAAAATAATAAAAAATATTCTGCAGTTAAATACACATCGGCTGTAGAATATTGTACCACTTGCATGAAAGCGAAGGTTTGCAATAAAACATCACCGGATTATGTATCCAAATACAGATTGGTAAAAGAAAAAATGAAGGCCGATTCTATTACGGCAGCTGATTTATTAAATAAGATTCAGCAATTTGGATTTCCTTCCGTGAAATTATTAGGTAAAACGGCAAGTGCTATTGCCCGTAATATTTTATTAAACTATGATGCCGATAGAAAAAATGAACGTTTGGATCCCTTGCTTTCAAGAGCATTGATCGATGGAAATATTTCACCTGAATTTTATGCAACCCTGGTTGACAGAAGAAATCTAATGAGTGGTATTGCTCCCGAATTTTATGAACCCATTACAGGATATGAAAAAACAATTGGAAAAGACATCACCATTGCTAATAAAAAACGACGTACAATTGGCCTATATCCTATTAAATTGGTAAGTACAGCCGGGCAAAAAAGCACAGACCCTAAAAAACCGTACGTTGGATTGTATGATTATTAATGGAATGATATAAAAATAGTAACAAATGTGCGGCCTGTATCAGACAGGATAAAACAGATAGAAAGAACATGGAAAATAATTGCAGAATATTAAATAGAATTGTACAGATTAACATAGCTAATGTTAAGTATACCGATTTGGAGTTGAGCGGAAATACCTGCTTTGTAGGAACGAATAACTTTGGTAAAACATCATTGCAACGTGCTATCTTGTTTTTTTACAGTGCTAATACCAGAGGTTTGGGGATCTCGGCTTCACAAAAACCATTCGAAGAACATTACTTTAAATTTGAGAACTCGTACCTGATTTATGAAATCCAAACGGAAAGTAAACCGTTCTTTGTAATTGTGTATCGTCATAACAAATTGGTGTTTCGTTTTGTGGATGCAGAGTATAGCCCTGATTATTTCTTTAATGAAAACGATGAGGCCATTAAAATCAAAGAAGTAATTGCAGGCTTTGATAAACGCGGTATTTTTGTATCTCAGCAAATTGATACCTTTGAACGTTATCGTAATATTTTATACGGAACAGAAACAGATAAGCAGCTTTCAAAATTTCATATCCTCAAGGGAAATGAAAAATATCAAAACATTCCTAAATCCATTACAAACGTATTCTTAAGTTCTAAGAGTAGTATCGATAGCCGCTTTATCAAAGACTTTATCGCTAACTCCCTTACTACTGAAAATAGCAGTATAAAGTTGGAGCAGGTAGATCGTCAGTTGCGCCAATTCAATGAGAAGTACTCGGATATTGAAACATACCTTAAAAAAGAAACTCAGCAGTTGATCGAATTTATTGACAAAAAATATGATCAGGTGCATATGTTAAAGGGTGCCCAAATGGAAATGGCTGATAAATTAGGAAGCAGTTTACGTTATGCGGAAACTCAAAACGAAGCAGTTATCAAGGCATCTCAGGAAAAACAAGAAGAGTTAGATCGATTAACAGAAGCCAATGAGGAACAAAAAACATTATTAGAAGAAAAACAAAAAGATGTTCGCGAAGAGATTGGATATTATGACAGAACAATTCGTGAGGCCAATAAAAAATTAAAAGAGTATAAAGAAAAAAACATTGAGCAGGCTGTTGAGAAAAACGCCGAACGTGAGAAACTTCAGGTAGATTTAAATATTGCACGACGCGAATATGAGTCTTTGACTTCTAACGTTCAAAGCATTGAGATGAAGTATTCCTCTTTAATTGAGCAGTTACGTAACGATAAAACTGCTTACATTAATAAAATCAATTCACGTACCAGTGAAATCTTTAACCACTACAACGAATTACAATTACTGCAAAAAAACGAATTCAATAAAAAGGATGCGGAATTTAAAACTAAACGTGAAGAAGCTTTATCAGAGCTGAACGCTGAGGTTACGGCTAAACAAATTGAATTTAATGAATTAAAGGCAGAAGAAAAAGTAATACGTAATACACGTTTCTACGAGGCTGAGATCAAAGCACAGGAAACCGAACTGGCAGATCTGAGAGCGATCAATTATAAGAATAAATCGGAATTAGCCATTAAAACTAACTTGGTGCAAACCAATCAAAAAGAATGGGAAGCTCTGGAGTTAAAATTAAAAACGTCTTTATCTAACCAAATACAAAAGACCAATAATGAGATTATTCGTGTTAAAACAGAGATCAAAACGATTGAAGAAAAACTGAATGTTCAGCATGATGCCTTATATGGATATTTAGAGAAGAATGTTAAGGGCTGGCACGAAACGATTGGTAAGGTGGTTAATGAAGATCTGTTATTCCGAACAGATTTAAATCCAACGATGACGGACGAAAAAGGATTGTCATTGTATGGTATCTCTTTAAAATTGGATGATGTTCAGGTTGTTTCAAAAAGCATTGAAGAATACCAGTTCGAAAAAAACGAACGTTTGGCTATTATCAGAGATTTGGAAGAATCAATGAATCAGTTTCAGGCAGCTAATAACGAAGAAAAAATGCTGGCTGCTGATAAATATGGTAAGCAGTTAGGTGAGCTGAAGGAAGATTTAAAAGTATTAACGTATTCGTTAGAGTTAGCTGAAAAACGCGAGAAAAAATTAATACTGGAATTAGAAGACTGGAAACAAAGAGCCAGCACCGAAATTGAACAATCTTTGTCGGGGAACCGCCAAAAATTGAATATTCTCGAAGAAGAATTATCTATCCTGAATAAAAAGAAAAATAATTTATTAAATGACTTTAATACGCAATTCGATAAATTAAAAGCTTTTAATGATGAACGTTTGGCAGATTTAAAATCCCGTCAGGAAACCGAAATCTCTGAATTAGAAGTTGAAAAGAAAAATCAGGTTAAAGAGTATGAAGAAAAAGAAGCGCAGCTAAGTGCAGAAAAAGAATCGAACTTTAAAGCAAAAGGAGTTGACAGTAAAGAGATCAAGAAGATTGATGCGCGCATTAAAGAATTATCATTTTTTTTACTAAAAACTTCCGGTAGACACCGGTATTTAACAAATACGCTGATATTATTGACAGAGCAGAACCTAAGAAAACCAATTACAGTGTAATGGATCTGTGTACTCAGTTATTGAAAAATGATTCACATTTCAATGAAGAGTATGGCGCGTTCCAGCGTTATGTCAACGAATTTGCCGGTAAGTTCAGATTAGAGAATCACTTTAACTTTGTTATTCGTAATGATGCTACTCAAGGTGAGTATGAACGTTTTGCTCAAAATTTACGATCATTCATCAATGAAAACAAAATTGAATTATCGATCGCAGAAACTGCTACACAAATTGGGTTGGTAACGGATAGTATTGCAACCAAGGTTCGTGAGTTAAGCGGACAAAAAGATAAGATTCAGCATATCATTACGTTAATTGCGGAAGATTTCAAGAAAGCAGAATTTGAAGAATCAAAATTAATCGAGTTCATTAAAATTCGTTTAGAGGATTCGGATAACAAAGTTTATAAATTATTGAAACGTATTCAGGAATTCCGTGAAGAAAATGGTTTAGTATATAACGAAGGATTATTTAATACGGATTTTGCTACTCACAAAAACCGTGAGATCAGTAACCGTGCTGTTAAATTATTGGATCAGCTGCGTACAGCGATTAAGGAACAGGAGCAGGAGGAAATTCGTTTACAGGATTTGTTTGAATTGAAATTCAACATTAAAGAGGGGTTGAACGAAACCGGCTGGACGCATAAAATTGATAGTATTGGTAGTACAGGAACAGATATCTTAGTAAAAGCAATTATTTATATCACTTTATTGCATGTATTCATTAAAGAATCTTCTCATCGTGGAAGTACTGAGTTTAAAGTGCACTGTATCATTGATGAGGTAGGTCAGATTTCCGCACACTACTTACGCGAGTTATTGCGCTTCGCTAAAAACAGAAATATTATGATGATCAATGGTCTTCCTAATAAATCAGGATTAGAGGCGCATTACAAATACACGTATCAGTTCCGTAGAGAAGAGAACAACAACGTTCGTATTTTCCCAAGTATTGTAACAGAGATAGAGGCATAGGCTTCGGTCATTTTGATAAAGAGTCGAAAATTAAAGTACACCGATTGGGTTTCAAAATCTGATCGGTGTTTTTATTTCTCTGAAATTTTATACCCAATTTGTGTTCTGGGTTTCTCGTTTTCCTTTTTGTCCAATAATTCGTCCAGATATTGAAAAACAATTTCAATATTTTTTGTATTGTTATCCGTCTTCTTCCTGAGCTCTTCAATCCCCAACCGAAGTTCTGTATTGTCGCTAAGCACTTGTCGTATGCGGGTAAAAATCCGGATAATTTGAATATTGACGGAAATTGCTTTTTCGTTGTTTAAAACACTGGATAGCATTGCCACGCCTTGTTCTGTAAAAGCAAAGGGTAGGTGCCTTAATCCCATTTTATCAGAATTGGAGGTCACAATTTGTGACCTCCAATTCTGAAGCTCAGGTTCGGTTAATTCAAACATGAAGTCTGCCGGAAATCTATTTAAATTTCTTTTTACTGCTTGTTTCAAAACTTTTGTTTCAACTCCATACAATTCTGCCAGATCTCTATCGAGCATTACTTTTTGGTTTCTGATCACATAGATTTTAGTCATGACTAACTTGTCAGGAACGTGTAATAATTTAGCTTTCTTCATCATAAAATATATATGATTCAAAATTGAGAATTATTTTAATGAGGATTTGCTACGGATTGTATCATTTTGGTTGAAGCAATGACGAAGATTTAAAAATAAACCTTCAATACATCATATCCGTATTTTAAGATCATCACAGATACAATTACCAAAAAGATAATACGAACGAAGCCGTTTCCTTTTTTAAGTGCTAAATGGCTCCCAATAAAGCTCCCTGCTATGTTAAACAGGGCTAATAAAATGGCCAGGTGTAAAATGAAGTGACCTTCTTTAATAAAGACGATCAAGGCAGATATATTTGTAATACAGTTCACGATCTTCGCATAGGCAGAGGCTTTCACAAATTCAAAGCCTAACACTACAACAAATCCCAATACAAAAAAACTGCCGGTACCAGGCCCAAAAAAGCCGTCGTAAAATCCAACAATTAAACCGATAACCGAACCATACAGCATTTGTTTGTTCAAAGGAAGTTCTTTGGTCTCAATAGCACCCAGATCTTTTTTTACAAAGGTGTAGATGGCAATAATAATCAGGATAATAAGAATAACAGGTTTTAATGCATTACTATCAATATGGTTGATGATTTGTGCTCCGAGGAAGGAAGAAATAAAACAACTGAGAGCAATAACAAAAAGGAGTTTGTAATTAAACGTGATTTTTTTAGCGTACTTTATGGCGGCTATGGATGTTCCTGCCAACGCTGCTATTTTATTGGTGCCAAACAAAACCGGTAAGGGCATTTTTGGAAAGGTAATTAATAAAAAAGGTGTTTGTATCAATCCTCCGCCACCAACCACAGCATCTATAAAACCAGCTGTAAAGGCTGAGCAGGCCAACATAAGAATAGTCACTATTCCGTAGTTGTTCAATAAACTTTCTATATCCATACACTACTAAGATAATAGTTATCAATAAAAAAGCCCGTTTATAATAAACGGGCTTTACTTTCTCTTATTTTTTATTAGAAATCAAACTTACCTCTGTGGTCTTCGATGTTTGCTTTTTCTTTGATCGCATCAAACAATTCATAATCCACACGTCCGCTATTCATTCTTTCCATTTCCATTTGTTTGCCTTTAAAATCTTGTGGTAATACGGCTTCTGTAACCGAAGCAACATTTACAACAAATACACCATTATCACCTTTAATAGCTTTGCTGGTTGCTCCTGTTTTCATGGCAGTAGCAGTTCCGATTAATGCATCTTCTCTTCCGATAGCCGCTACATTATAAGCTGAAAACGTTAAGTTGTCTGCTTTTTCAACAGTTAAACCCATTTTTGAAGCAATATCATCAAGGGATTTAGAAGCACCTGCTTTTGTATTGAACTCACTAATAAATGCTTCTGCTTTTTTATCGCGAATAGCTTTAATGGTTACATCGTCTTTTACATCTTCTAAAGCAGCAATTCCTTTGTCTTTAATGCTCACTAATTGAGCTACAATGAATCGGTCTTTGAATTCAAATACCGGAGATACTTCTCCTTTTTTTGCTTTATAAACCCAACGTACCAAATCTTTTGCTCCTTCTAAACCAGGCAATGATTTATCGCCTTCTTTAATATTTTCGGCAATACGCTTGTTTAGTTTTTCAGCATCTACACTTTTGTTAAAAGCATCGCCGGTTTGGTTTTTGCCTGCAAAATCGCTTGCCGCTTTATAATATTCCTGAGTTGTTTCTCCGCTTGGCGAAATTAACTTGGTGATTTGAGCAACTGTATATGAATTGTGACGTGTTTTAGAAACCGCTAACACTTCAATAATATGAAACCCAAATTGTGTAGGAACTACTGTGATGTTTCCAACAGTACCTTGCAAGCCGGCATTTTTAAATGGTTCTACAAATCCTTTGTTTTCATCAAACCATCCATAATCACCACCTTTATCTAAAGATCCCATATCATCAGACATTGTTTTCACTAAAGTATCAAACTTAACTTGTTTGGTTTTGATTAAGGTTAGTAAACTGTCAGCAATACGTTTTGCTGCTTCTGGTGTACGTTGTGTTTGTGTTCTTTGGCTTTGTAAGCCAATTAAGATATGACGTACTTTAGCAGAATCTGCAATAGATTTAATGTCCGTTAATTTATAGATTTTTAAAAACGTACCTTCTGTGTAAGGGCCGTATACAGTTCCTTTAGGAGCATTAAAAACAGTAGAATCAGCAATGATCATATTTTTTTTGTTGTAACTTGATACGCTGATTTGTCCGCCTTCACTTTCCTGAGCCATATATGAAGAATCTTCTGCGGCAGTGGTTTTGGTTTTAAACTCATCCGTTACACGTTGAGCATCTTTTAATAAAGCTTCGTAATCTTCTTTAGAAGGTAATACATCATAAGCAATGTATTCAATTTTACGTGAAGACTGAGCTACTTTGTAATCGTTTTGATGTTTGTTATAGTATGCGGAAATTTCATCATCAGATACTTTTACGGTAGAATCAGAAACTGTAGAATAACGCTTCATAACAAAAGCCGCATTTACCTGTTTGTTTTGATTTATAAACGCATCTTTTGCTTCGGGGCACGAACATCTAAAATAGATTTTTCTAATTGTTTCCAGAATTTTTCCTGTTCGGCATTCATTTGGCCAACCCATTGGTTTAATTTAGCCAAATCCAATGATCCATCAGGTTTAGCAAACCCTTCATATACTTTACCGGTTTGTTGATCTGTTAATTGTTGTAAAACATATTTATGAGGGTGAACTAACATTAAATCGTATAACTCATCTTCAGATACAGAAATACCCAACTTTTTGTATTGAACCTTAACTACTTTTTCGTTGATTAACTGATTCCAAACAGATTCAACTATTTGTTCTTTAGTTTTATCATCGATGGTAGCGTTTGGATTAGACTGTTGGATTTGAACAATCTGTTCGTTTACTTTAGCGCTAAATGCTGCGTAATCAATTTTGTCGCCGGCAATTTCACCAACTAATGTATCCTGACTAGAAAATAAAGCTCCTCCGGAACCTAATAAACTTTCTAAAATAAAGATAACCAAGGCTAAACCAACGATCCCAACTAAAAGACCTGTCTTACTACGAATTTTTTCTAAAACGCTCATATATGTTATAAATTAAGGAATAAACCCTGAATTAGGGAGTTGTGGCACTTTTTTACAAAATATCACTCAACGCCTGACTACAAAGGGGAAATTTTAACTGATTATGATGTTTTTGCAAAGAATTTGCCGCCTTTTTACACGTAAAATCTGTAAAATGGAACCACTTTAGCCAAAAATAAACAAGTTATCTGTATTATTTTCTGGGCTGATTGTTATTAAACCGATCCTGATTTTTGCGCTGATAACGCCTTAAAAGGTACATAATGGATGCAATAATAAAAACGAACACGAAATACAACGCACTGTCATTATCTTTAATGATTAAAAAATATACCGTAACAGCAGCACAACCTAAGGCGGTGATTAGCCATACAATTTCCAGTATTTTAAAAAATTTGTTCATCTTACAACTGTTTATCGTCAATCCTTATCGAACCTGTGATTTCTTTAATTTCGTATTGTGTAAAATCCTGATTGGATTCGAGACCCTTTCCCATAATAATTTCTTTGGCGGTGGTAATTTTCACAAAAGCATCTGAAATAATTTTCTTTCTTTTTTCATCCCATACCAAATGTTCCGTATTTAATTTTTCTCCGTTTACATTAATCACCTCTACATTATATTTTACCTCCATCCGCTTGCTGGCCTCATAGCGCACACCATAATCGGCCTTTAACGTAGTGGCTTCTTTTCCTTTTTCATCATAAAAAATAACAAAAACCCCTTTAGGCATGATTGTTACAGCTTCTTTTACCCCTTTGGTGTATTTCTGCATTTGAGGAGTTTGAAGCTTTATTTTAAGAACAGTAGAATCCGAATACAGCATCGTTACGTCTTTGCCTGTTAAATCAGGCATGACCGTTTTTTTGCCAAGCGCCATGATCTCATTTCTATTGGTTTCGCAGGAAGTAATTACAAAAACCAATGCCATTAAAACAAACAGTAATCCTTTATTTTTAACTAATAGCATGGTGGAAATGGACTAATCGTATTTGTACTTAATAAACCAACGTTTATTAAATGTAAAGCCTAATACCAAGCGCACATAATCTTCTTGTAACAGATTATTGGTAATAGTTCCCATTTTGCCATATTGAGCAGATATATTAACAACGGCAATGTCGTCAAAGCGCCCAATACCAACAGGCAGGCCTAACCCCGCCGATACAAAATAGTTACTGATGGCAGTATTTTTCAGATCCAGATATCCATCGGAATAAGATATACCTAATCTGTATTGAACACGTTTAATATAATTAGCAGAACCAAATGCTAATTTATTAGGCACAAAATTTAATCCTGCCGATACGCGATAACTGTTTTTGAAATCAGTACTTGGTGTGCTGAAGTATTTAAATCCACTCCAGTTAGTTGTGGCAGCATCTAACAATACAGTAAGTCGTTCCCCTTTTTTGGCGGATAATCCAATCCCCATTTCCAAAGGTAATTTAATGGTTCCTGCAATGCCCTGGGAGTTGAGAAGAGTATCTTTTGGGCGCTCAATACCAAAGCCATCAATGGCATAATTATAAATGATATTGTTTTGTTTTGCCCTGATTCCTGTTGGCGTATTGATAAAAAAGCCAACACCAATTTTAATTTTTTCTTTTAGCTCTCTGCGTTTTCTGTAATGAACAACTGAGTCAGCTGAATAAGTTTTATATTTTTCACGATATCTGCCACGAACCTTGATCGAGTCAATTGTAAAATTGGTTTGCACTCCTCCATTAAATGTAAAATCGGATACCTGAACAGAACGCTGTCTTTTGGTATTAAAATAAGTGATGGATCCTGGATAAATAACATCTGTTACCTGATTAATGGTGCCAAATAAATAATTTCCCGTAACTCCAACCGAAAACTCTGATAATAATTGTTTACCAAACTTGATACGTTTGTATTTCGCACTTTCTTTATACTTGATAAGCGTATCAGCCAAAGCAGAATTATAAAATTTATAGATCTGATGACGGAAAGGCTTTAAACCTGTACCTAAAAAAACTTTATTAACACCTCCATCTCCCTGAAACACATAGGTCATGGTTCCTACCGTAGGATCTTCCTGCGTAGATGTGATTTTGTAACCAACTGTACTGTAAGGCATAATACCAAAAGCCGCTCCGCCAATACGCTTAAGAGGGAAGCCAACAGACCCATAAGAAAAATTAATATTTCTTTTATTAATAGATGAGGCACTGCTACTGATCTTTGTAAATTGTGCCTGACCACCTAATTCAAGAGTACTTAGACGAATGCCGGCTAGTCCTGCAGGATTGGCCACATTAATAAAAAATGGGGCAATAGTATCCTGATGGTAAGCAATAAATGACCCTCCCATAGCCGAAGAAGCTGCAAATGTTTGAAGATTGATTTCCCCCAAACCATAGCGGGAATAAGGACTCGATGTTAAAATCTGGGCATGGGAAAATGTAATCGAACTTAAAAAAGCAAGAGTAAAAATAAGTGTTTTCAAAAAAGAAATATGTTTATGTATTTTCAAGAGTGTAATTTAAAATATCGTTCAATCCTTTTAAAACTAAATTTTGGTGGGCAAAGATGCTATTTTTTAACCGTTTTGCCAAGTATTGGCTATCACCTCCTGTTAAAATACATATTGTGTCGGTAAATTGTGAGGTATAGGCAGTAATAATACCGTCAATTTCGGCAACACTACCATTTAAAACACCTGACAGCAAAGAGCTTTGAGTGTTTGTTCCAATAAGTTGGTCGTATGAGAAGTCGGCCTCCACCAAAGGTAATTTACTGGTAAAGTGCTGTAAAGCTTTAAATTTCATTTGTATTCCCGGCGAAATGCCCCCTCCCAGATATTCATTCCTGACATTGGTAAAATTGTATTTAATGCAGGTTCCGGCATCTATAACCAATACATTGGTATTTGGGTGTAAATAGTATGCTCCTACAGAGGCGGCCAGCCTGTCGGATCCTAAAGTAGAGGCGGATTGGTACAAATTAAGTAATGGTATTTTGGTTTGGGAGGTAAACACCATGGTTGGAACAAGGGCGTTTAATGCTTCGTAAAACGATTGAAGTTCTGCGACCACACTGCCAATAATGGCATGCTTGGCTTGTTTCAAAAAGTCAGAGTCAGCTAATATATCGGCAACCAGGGGGTAAAATTTAAATTCATGCAGCTTATTGCCCTCAAATAAGGCTGCCTTAATGCGTGTATTGCCAATATCTATAACTAAATTCAATGTTTATAAAAGTAACTAAATACCCCATATCTCCTTTTCAATTTAAGATTTTTTAATATTTCTTTTGCAGTATAAATAATTCTCTTAAATTTGCAGCCCGATTACGTTGGTACCTTAGCTCAGTCGGTAGAGCAACAGACTGAAAATCTGTGTGTCCCTGGTTCGATTCCTGGAGGTACCACCAAAGCGGAATATTTGATATTTAGTATCGGTATTCCGCTTTTTATTTGGCTTAATTTCTGCTGCTGACAAGCCATCCAAAGGAATGTCTGATTTATTTTTTCGGTTCGAACTGTGTCATTTCTCTTATTATAGTTCAATCCTTTAGGAAA
>JACQAK010000010.1 GCA_016194985.1 Bacteroidota bacterium | reverse complement strand
TTTTTTATCTGATTTTAGTACAAGACTTGAAGAGCAATTAAAAGTTTTACAAGAAAATAATATTGCTTCAATTGAGGATGGTAGTAATAATGAATTTAGATTAAAAGTGTCTGAATATTTGCATCAAGGCACACTTTTAGAAATAAGAGAGCACTTTGCGAAAATTATTCCAAAACATAAAAAAATAATAGTATTAATAGACAATTTAGATAAGTCTTGGAGAGAAAACGCTAAGACTAATATTTTGAGTAAATATATTTTGGGATTATTAGGAGTTTCAGGAAGAATAGTAAAAGAATTGGAAGTAATTAAAAATGTAAAAACAAACTTGTCTTTTCACCTGACATTATTTTTAAGAAGTGATATATTCAGATTTGTAAGAATGAACGCTCGTGAACCTGACAAGATAGAAGTAAGTAAATTAAAGTGGGATGACAAAGAAATATTATTTAGAATTATTGAACAAAGATTCATTGAATTAAGTAATAATGAATTTACCGCAGCTGACTTATGGGAAAAATTTATAGTAAAGACTGTAGACGGTAAAGATGTCAAAGATTATATTATCAACGTAATTATTCCTAGACCAAGAGATATAATAAATTTCATTAAAATGGCTAAAGATATTGCAGTATCAAGAGGTCATGAAAAAATTGAGGAAATAGACATTAAAACTGCATATAAAGAATACTCGGTTTGGGTTTTTACATCTTTCATTGTTGAAAATGGAATTACCGTTAAACAAATGGAAGACTTCATGTATGAACTACTAGGATCGACTACTATAATTACAAAAGAAGAGATTGCAGAGAAAATGCAAAAAGTAGCTATTGACGTATCTATAATAGATAAATTCATAGATCACTTAGTTGATTTAACTATAGTTGGTCGGGAAACGAAAACGGATCACTTCGAATATGAATACGATATGGATACTTCTAAAAAATTAAAAATTTTAGGGGAAAAACTTTCAAGTAATCGTTACAGAATCCATAACGCTTTAGTTCCTTATCTTGAATGTACTTAGTAAATTACATGGCCTTTGAGTCGCTTGTCGCTTTTTTTAATCCGCGGCAAATATACGTCTTTTTTATATAGGTGCATTGTAATATTAATATTTTTACTTAATAATGCTCTAAATTGGAAATACACCCTATCAATCAAGTTTTTTAAAGGTTAAATTCAAAAATCACCTATAAAAAACTCTGACAGCACTTTAGGGAACTCTGACAGTCTTTCATAATTCCCAACTTAATAAAGCATTTCTTTGCTCATGTATCGTAACATTGTATCTTTAATAAACCTTTTGAAATCAAGTAATTCAACTCGTAAATTAAAATAAAGAGATAAATTATTCAACTAATACATCCATTATGAACAATATATCTCCAGCGGAGAATCAAATTTTGTATGTTACCAATTTTCATGATCTGGTTTCTACTCCTTTTCATGGAGAAGTGAATGCCATTTGCTGGAAGCGTGAACTCAAAGGTGATTTTTCGGAGATTGTAAACAAGACAATTGCCAAAGAAAATATAACCGTCCTTAATGAAGAGGAGCTATTGATGCTCAAGCTCAACCAACAGGGGCAGCTTGCCCGTAACCTGATATTAAACGACTGGAAGTTATTGAAAGACCATGGAGCCTCTCCAAACCTTAATGTTATTCAGCATTACGAGAGAGACGACCACTACCCGTTTTTTCCAACCGATGTGTATTCATTTCATGTAGATCGTTCTCCAATACCAACCGATACTTTCTTATGTACCTACTATGGCGAGGCCAGCGACATCATTGCCAATTCGCAGGCCGAACAAAAAGTTCTTGTTCCCGACATACGCGATGAATTGAAAAAGCTACATCATGGAACACCTCAAGAATTTGAATCCTTTTTAAGTGAGCATTTCTTTGATCTGCACTACCGGGCTAAACCCGATGCCCAGCCTCTTAATTTAGGATTGTACAATATGTGGCGGTTATCCGTAGATCATCCCGAAAGCCAGGTTTTGCCTTGCATTCACCGGGCACCAAACGAAAAAAAAGGAGAGAGCCGCTTATTAATGATTTGCTAAAAGCAATTATCTCATAGAACGTTGATGACGCAGATTATTAAGAGTATTGTTGTGAAATAAATTAGGTTTTATTTGGGCGTGCCGGTGCAAGAACAGGCACCGTCGGGCTTTCCGCTCCAATCTTTTATACATCACGCTAAAGCGTAATGTATAAAAGGATTTCCACTTCAATCCCTCACGCAAACATAACTTAGATCGAAGATGATATCCTGAATCTGAAATATAAGCTGCGTGAGGGATTGCAGCGATCCGCCAGCTGGCGGACACGCCCAAATAAAAACTACATTATTCTAATACATCCGGTTATTAAGCATTTAAGAAATAAAATTGCTGTTATAGCAACTATAACTACACCACCCTATCGGCGTAACGTAAGGCAGGATCCCTGTGGCTGATAATAATCGATGTTTTATCTTTCACACAAAATGTTCCATCCGAAAGCCCACAAAAAATAATACGAATAGTAAAACAATTATAACGAAAGAAAAGTTTAAAAGGCATCCAGAGGTAAAGCAAAAATTGTGAGAGGGGTATTTTGTCGAAAAGATTATATATACAGTTGGAAAATATGGCGATGAGAAAACGGTTCAAGCTTGTGTTAAATCTCAAGGAAATGAAAAAGGGTATAAAGTCAGCAGTTACCAATCTTTTTTAACACCTCGATGATTCTGCCTCAATGGATTATATTCAAAAAAAGTAAGCCCTTATTTTTGTATTTGGATTATTACCCTTTTTATATAATTTTACCGCAAGCATATTTTTACAAATACAAATAGTTGTTGGTAAAATCAAAGAAATGAAACCTTAACACTATCAGAACTTAACGTGTTCATTAAATAAATTAACAACAATATATTAAGAGATCTATATATAGTGAGTGCTTCAGAAAATAAACATATCCCTAAATGTATATCATTTATAGGATTTATGGGAAGTGGTAAATCTACCATTGGTAAAGAAATTTCTCAAATTCTCAACTACGAATTTATTGATATTGACGAAAAACTAAAGATACAGGAAGGTTTAAGTATAGCAGAAATATTTAAATTGTTTGGTGAAAGTTATTTTCGAAAAAATGAAAGCACGTATTTAAAAAAAGTAATAGAAAAAACAAATGTCGTCATTTCATGCGGTGGTGGTATTGTTACAAACGTTCATAACTGTGATCTTTTAAAACAGAAGTCTTACGTCATATGGTTAAGAAATAGTATTGAAACAACCATTGTTCGGTGTAAAAATTCTTCCCGTCCATTATTAAATGTTGAAAATCCACTTGATGAGGCTAAAAAAATATATAATCAACGTGAAGCGTTTTATCAAAATACGGCACATCTTGTAATAGATACAGATGATAAATCACCTATGGACGTTGTAAAAGAAATAATTAGTAATATTAATTCAACAAGTATTACATAAACTACATGTCATCATAAATGATGAACCCTGATAGACATCCAACAACGTATATATAAGTTACCCCCTATACACTACTTGAATTTACTATTTTCTTGCCTTTAGAATTTAAAATTATTAGTTTTGAATTATGCTAGGAAATAAATTATTACAACTAATAAATGATCTGAATACGTCTGAAAGAAAATTGCTTATATATAGAGCAAAACGATCTGAAGATAAAAGATTAAAACAGTTCATTAGATTATTGGGAGACCCTAATCAGTCTATAGCTGAATTTCAGGATTCGTTGATGAGTGTTAAAAATAATATTTCATCAAAAGGGCAATTAGAAAAGATTAAAAATGATCAGTTAAGACGATTTATTGACTTCTGCATTAAAGAAATTGAAGATTTAAAAATAGAAAATTATTCAAAATCAAACCCTGGAATGAATTAAAAACGATTAATAAAAATAAAAACGTTAAGCTTTATGCAAAGCTAGAGGGGCATAACCCTGGTGGTAGTGTTAAAGATAGAGCGGCGTATGGTTTAATTAAAGGAGCCATTGACAGAGGAGAAATAAAACCGGGCATGAAATTAATTGAAGCTACAAGTGGTAATACAGGAATAGCTTTAGCTATGATTGCCCGATTAATGAATGTGGATATTGAAATTGTGATGCCCGAAAATTCAACCCGAGAGCGTGTGTTAACCATGAAAGCATTTGGAGCAACAGTGACACTGACTCCCGAAAGTGTAGGAATGGAAGGCGCTATTGATTATGCCGAAAGTAAAGTAAAGCAAGGTGGTTTTTTGATGTTAAATCAATTTGGAAATGAAGATAATCCAATGATGCATTATAAAACAACAGGGCCGGAGATATACAGAGATACACAAGAAAAAGTGACTCATTTTGTTTCTGCAATGGGAACCACGGGTACCATTATGGGTGTTTCAAAATATTTAAAAGAACAAAATTCGGCTATACAAATTATTGGTGCTCAGCCAAAAGACGGAGCTAAAATCCCAGGCATTAGAAAATGGCCTGTTGAATATTTACCAAAAATATTTGACAGAAATCGTGTAGATCAAATTATTGAAGTTTCAGAAGATGAGGCAAGGATCATGGCGCAACGATTGGCAAAGGAAGAAGGAGTGTTTGGGGGAATGAGTAGTGGAGGTGCCGTGGCTATTGGTTTAAAGGTTGCTGAAAGTTTAACTGAAGGTGTAGTTGTTTGTATTATTTGTGATCGTGGCGATCGTTATTTGTCAACGGACTTATTTGAGTAAATAATAAACTATTTACGTTACCACTACCGTAATTAAACTAACTTAATTCAATCACTTTATTCGCATAACGTAAGGCAGAATCCCTGTGGCTGATAATGATTGATGTTTTATCTTTCATAATGGATTTCAGATTATTCAGAATTAATTCTTCCGTTTCCACATCCACAGCCGATAAACAATCATCAAATATTAAGATCTGAGGTTTAGAGATAATCGCACGGGCAATAGAGATCCGTTGTTTTTGTCCTCCGGATAAGGTAATCCCGCGTTCGCCCACCACCGTGTCAAATCCATCCGGAAAAGCAATAATGTTTTCATACACACCTGCATCTTTTGCTGCCTGAATAATTTCGGCTTCCGAATACGTTTGGTCGGTAGAAAAGGCAATGTTATTTCTGATCGTATCCGAAAATAAAAATACTTCCTGAGGCACATAACCAATACTTTTTCTAAGTTCAAACAGATCATATTGTTTGATGGGCTTTCCATCAATATAAATATCGCCCGAAGTAGTATCGTATAAACGGGTCACTAAATTGGCCAGAGTTGATTTACCTGCCCCTATTTGTCCTTTAATACCAATGGTTTTACCTTTTTCAATTTTAAGATTCAGGTTTTTAATGGCTTCAATTTTACTGTCCTGATACGTAAATCCTACATTTTTAAATTCGATCTCTCCTTCTATTTTCTGATGAATAATCGGTGTATTGATGATATTGGATTTGGTATGTAAGAACTCATTTATACGGGTTTGTGAGGCGGAAGCTCTTTGTATCAATGACGTTACCCAACCCAGTGACGCAAACGGCCAGGTCAGTTTATATACATATAAAATAAATTCGGTAATGTTTCCCGGCTCAATGGTTTTACTGATCACTAAATGTCCACCATACCAAACCGTGGCTATGACACTGATACCAATCATTAACACCATTACCGGCTGAAAGAAAGCTTCCACAATAGCTAATCGTAAATTATGTTTTTTGAAGTTGGTATTTAAACTTTCCAGTTCGCTGATATAATGTTTTTCGCGGGCATAAGCCTTAATCACACGGATAGCCGAAAAGGTTTCCTGCGCGTGGGAAGTTAATTTAGATAGTTCCTGTTGCACCACCGTACTGCGTTTATTGATCATATCCGATACCTTATAGATCACAAAGGATAAAAAAGGTAAAGGGGCAAATACCAATAAGGACAACTGCCAGTTGATTCTGAGCATAAATGCCAGAACGATTACCACAGTGGCAAAAGTATTAATTAAATACATGATGGCCGGGCCTGTATACATTCTAACTTTACCAACATCTTCGCTGATACGGTTCATTAAATCGCCGGTACTGTTGTTCTTATAAAATGAAGCGTCCAACGTTTGGTAATGCGCATACAATTCATTTTTTTGATCGAACTCAATATGACGACTCATCACAATAATGGTTTGTCGCATTAAAAACAAAAAGAAGCCACTGGTTAAAGCCAACCCCAATAGCGTTACTCCAAACACAATAAATTTTGATGAATCAACGGCGGTGTGATGGGCAATTAAGTCAACAATTTCGTTGGTAGCGTTTCGCACCACAACTCCCTGGTAGATAGAGAAAACGGTAGAAAGCACCACAAATAAAGCTCCCATTAGTAAACGCCATTTGTATTTCACAAAATAAGCATTGATGGTTTTGAGAGATTTCATTTATAAAGTGGTATGTGATTAGTAATAAGCGATAAGTGATAAAACTTATCACTTAACTCTATTCTCCTTTCACTTATTAAAAATCGTTATTTAATTGATTGGTGGCTTTTTGCAAGATCTCAAACGCATTTTCCGCCATTAAGTTTTCTTTATCCAACGTTGGATTGATTTCTACCATTTCAAAGCACACGATTTTTTTGGAACGCATGATGTAGTAAATTAAATTACCGGCTTCTTTTTCGGTAATACCATTTGGCACAGGCGTTCCTGTTCCGCTTGATATACGGCTATCCATACTATCCACATCAAAACTCACATAAATGATATCGCAATGATCCAGATAATTTAGTGATTCGATCGCTACACGCTCTACTGCCTTTTTGCGGATCTCCTGAAGATTAAATACGCGTACTTTATTTTTTTTGATCAGGAATTCTTCCTGCGGTTCAAAATCACGTAAGGCAATATATACCAAATCATTGTAATTGATCTTTGGGCTTAGCCCTCCTAATGATTTTAATTTTTCCCAGTATTCGATGGTTTCATCATCGGGTTTATTTTGCTGTCTTTCTTTATTATCTTCGCCCAATACACAGGCAATAGGCATACCATGCATATTACCGCTTGGTGTTGTATAAGGCGTATGCAAATCGGCATGGGCATCAATCCAGATTACCCCAATACGTTTATTAGGATAAGCCATTTTAATGCCACTAATGGTTCCCAAAGCAGAACTGTGATCACCAGCTAAAACAATAGGCACTTCTTCTTTTAATAAGGTTTTTTTAATTTCGTTGGCCAAACGCTCATTAAGTGTATAAACACCTTTGATACGTTTTGCATAATCATTAACTACGGGTTCCAGCAATAAGTGATTTTCGTTTTGAACTTCCACTCCTTTGAATTTCTTAAAGAAATTACTTCCAAAATCCAGAGCTGCTATTTTAATGGCATCCACTCCCATACTTGCTCCACGTGTACCTGCTCCTATTTCACTTTTTACTTCAATTAATTTTATTGGCTTAATCATAACAGACTATTTTAAGAGTCGTAAAGATACGAATCATTCGTCAAATGAAGAATTAATAAATTGTTGTGTTATTTATGCTATCCGAGACCTGATTTTAGCGGAAATCTCACTGACAGCCTGCCTTGAAAGGTTTTGCAAGGTCGGAATATCAAGATGAATAACGCTAGGAAGATAGTCCTGAATTGGTTTTCTGACATCCTCGTCAAACTCCCCGTTAAACACCAGTGCCTTGATCTTAAACTGATTTCGCAATAAATAATCAATCGTCAATAAGGAATGATTGATACAGCCCAAATAATTGGAGATAACCACTATTATTTCACAGTGTGTTTTTTTAGCAATATCAATCACATAGTATGTATTATTGATGGGAACCAGAAGCCCGCCGGCTCCTTCTATAATTAAATGGCGGTTGGCTTCTCCTCCATGCTGCCAGGCAGGTAAGTTGATTTTATCAATATCAATCGTCACATTTTCCAGTTTTGCTGCCAAATGAGGTGATAAAGGTTCTTTTAATAAATAGGTTTCCGGATGAATGACTGTTTTTGTGTTACTGATGAGGGCTTTAACAGTCTCTGAATCTTTTCCTTCGATGGTTCCGCTTTGGATTGGTTTCCAGTAATCGGCCTGCAATGCTTCTGTTAAAACAGCCGATACAACCGTCTTCCCCACATTAGTTCCTATACCTGTTACAAAATAATTCATTAATTAAACAGTTCTAAATATTGTGCTTTGATTTCTTCTAAGTTCAGCTGATGATTGATATAGGTAATACAGGTCTTGCTCATCACATCAAACTCTGATTGGTTTAACTGCACAAGCATATCAATAGAGTCAACAAATTGTTGTTTATTATCCAACGAAATATCAAATCCCGCGTATTCGGCCTGCAGATGTCTCCAGGGAGTTTGATCGGAAATAATCACCAAACGACCATTCTTAAGTGCTTCTACAATAACGTGTCCAAAATTCTCGGTTTGAGTAGGCAAAAACAAGGCATGGTATCTACTAATGGTATCACTGATCTCTTCGGGTTTTAACACGGATTTATAATTAAATGTAATATGAGCAGGAAGTGTTTTCGCATTGCTTTCACATAGCCTCCAGTAGTCTTCATCTTCCTTTGGTCCATACACATCAAATACAATAGTCCCTGCTTTTACATCCTTCAGCACCTCAATCGCAAAGTTCAAATTCTTAATATCAACGATCCGTGCAATGAAGCATAGCCTTAAATCGCCTTTATGTTTTTCTATAGTCTTCATGTCGTTGCAGGCAGCCGGCAAATTTGACACTTCGGTCAGTTTCACATCTTCCCCTATTCTTTTTTTGATTTCCAAAGATTCTTGCCTGGAGGTCGACTGCCAATGAATATTCTTAAATAGCCCCGTAAAACGTGCATACAATAAAAACAAATGCTTCTTTAGAGGTTTTACTGCCAGAGCCCTGTCTCTTAACATGCCTCTTGGCGCCAACACAATCTTAGAATTAATTTTTTTCTGCAGCTTCCATTTTAAAGGGTAAATCGTAAATAGTTTAGAATATAAACTATTCATATAAATTACATCATGAGGTGTGGTTTGTATTAATTTCAATACAAAGTCGGCATTCATGTTTTCGGGACTGATATAGAACACATCTCGGCCATCATAATTTGTCCAGGTATTGGTAACAATATGTTCATAGGGGGCTTTGGCTCTAAAATCCCTATCAGTAGTAATGATCCTGAAATTAATATCATTCCCCAATTGCTTGGTAAGCGTAGCAATCGATTGAATGGGGCCTCCTGCCAGATAGCCCGGCAGGAACCAATCACACATAATTAATATTGTTTTTTTAACAGTCAATCTGATGTGTATTTATCCAGTGATTTAAAATAATCAAATGCCAAACCCTGCTCCATGTTACTTTTGGATCATTGCTTAAAAAGCGGTTCCATATCAATAACAAGGCTTCTCTGTTAATAAAAGAGCGCTTGGATAATTGCACAATATTGTCTTCGCAAAAATCTTTAAGATCCTCTTTCAACCATTCTTTCCATGGAAGGGTAAATCCCATTTTAGGGCGGTTTACAATACTATCCGGCAATAAATCTCCCAACGCATCGGTCAACAATTTTTTTGGGGTATGCGGATATTTGTATTCATCATTAATACTTAATGCAAATTCCACTAATTGATAATCCAAAAAAGGCACACGTACTTCAAGAGCCACAGCCATACTCATTTGATCAGCATCCCTCAATAATACATTTTGCATATAGGTTTGTATCTCAAATAAAGATACTCTGCTCAGGATATGTTTTTTATCTGTTTCGCTTTTTTTAATAATGTTTTTGATAAAATTATCAGCGTTGTAATTTTCCTTTATCAGAGAATTATAATCCGTTTGATTGAATAATTTACGGTTAACCGGATAAGCATTAAATCCATTGATAGTATCTAAATTTAGGATCTCAGCGGTTTTATCGCCCTGCACAGATTTCTTTTTGGCCGCTAATACTTTACCTGCCAGGCCTTTTGCCGGAATCAGATTCAACCAACCCTTTTTTTCCAGTTCATAATAGCGTTTAAAAATATCGTACCCCGCAAATAATTCATCACCACCCAAACCAGATAAAGCCATAGTGATTCCTGCATGTTTAGTGGCTTTGGATACAATGTAACTATTGGGACCATCACCGCTTGGATGATCGATCGCCGCCAGGGCTTCCGGTAATTGCTTTAAGAAATCGTTGGGCGTTAATTTTATTTCGTGATGCTCTGTATTAAATTTTTCAGAAATTTGCTTCGCGTATAATGCTTCCGAAAATTCTCCTTCATCAAAACTCACATTAAAGGTCTGTACTTTTTCGGAAGACACTTTACTCATCAACCCTACAATGGCGCTACTATCAATGCCTCCCGATAAAAAAGCCCCAAAGGGCACATCCGCTACCAGTCGTCTTTCAACAGATGCTGTTAGCAATTCATTTACTTTGGTACAGGTTTCTTTATAAGTTAATCCATCCTCATATTTATTAGTTTTTGGATTAGCAAAATCATTGATGTTCCAATATTGCTGTATTTGCAATTCTGAATTCGATATTCGACATTCGAGAATATGTCCGGGCATTAACATATATATATCCTGCAATATGGTATTGGGTGCATGCACCGTGGCATACTGAACATATTCGGCGACTGACTTTAAACTAATCTTTTTATCAATGAGGCCGGAATGAATCAACGCTCTTATTTCAGAAGCAAAACATAACAGGCCATTCTTATAATGATAATACAAAGGTTTTACACCCAGGCGATCACGAACAATCACTAATTTTTGTTCAACTGTGTCCCAGATAGCAAAAGCAAACATGCCGTTGAAACGTTTTACACAATCCACGCCCCAACGCAGATAAGCCGCTAAAATAACTTCGGTGTCCGTATTCGTTTTAAATATATAAGGCAATTGTTTGGAACCATGTTCGGCTCTCTGCAGCTCCAGTTTAATATCTCTATAGTTATAGAGTTCTCCGTTATATACCATCACGTAACGCCCATCCTGAGATAAAAATGGCTGATTACCGGCTTCTGATAAATCAATAATGGATAAGCGGCGATGCGCAAGAAAACAATGCTCATCATTCCAAACTCCTTCTGAGTTCGGTCCACGATGCGCAATGGCATCATTCATTTTTTTAATAGCAGAATGAGACGAAGGATTATTTATATGTTGACCAATAATGCCTGTAATCCCACACATAAATTATAATCCTATAGATTGAAGGTACTTTTTGCTGGTCATCATACGTACAATGCCTTCTTCTACAGAGATCAATTCTCTTCCCAATATCCCTTTCATTTTAGTATTATCAGGCTGACGACGGGTCATATCTCCTTCTTTAAGGGCAGGTACATGTACAATTTTTGATTTACTGTCTGTAAGTTTGATTACCAGTTTCGCTAAATCAAGCACGGTCATTAATTTTTCACTACCAATATTAATCACATCATTTTCAAGTAATTTCTTGTTCATGATCGTTACACAGGTATCAACGGTATCATCTACATATGTAAAGGTACGTGTTTGTGATCCATCGCCATATATGGTAATATCTTCATTTTTAAGCGCCGCTGCCAAAAAGCGCGACACTACAAAATCAGTGCTTTGATTAGGACCATAGGTATTAAAAAATCGAAAAATAGTATAGGATAGTCCAAATTCCTGTTGGTAGCTTTTTAAGAAACTCTCTCCCACGTTTTTCACTACAGCATAAGGAACGCGTGAATTTAAAGGAGTTCTGTGTTCATGTTGCGGCAATTCTACCGGCTCTCCGTAGACTTCTGAAGAGGAAGAAAAGAATACATGTTTTACGGATGAATTTTTTGATAAGTTTAATATATGTTTAATTCCGGAAATGTCATCCAATACACTTACCGGATTTTCCTGAGTACGTATAACGCCCACTACTGCTGCAAAATGATACACATAATGAAAATTGTAGGCCAGCATAATCGAGGATATTTCCCGATAGTCGTTAACATTTGCCTTTATAAATTTCCAGTTCTCGTGTTCAGCTGAAGGTAATTTGGACATAAATCCGGTAGACAGATTATCCACTACCACCACAAAATTTGTTTTATCCTGAACTAATTTTTCAACCAATGCACCTCCCACATTTCCGGCCCCACCTGTCACTAAAATTTTTCTCATAAATACGTTATAAATCCATAGCGAATATACAAAATTTAGCTTAATGTTATTGGTATCAAATAGTTAATTCGTAAACCAAAATTTGTGTACTTTTGCCGCTATGAATATCGAACATTTTTTATCTGCCTCTATCTCCCAGTCTATTAATGAGTTATTTGAATTATCAAGTACTCCGGCTGACATTATTCTTCAAAAAACAAAAAAAGAATTTGAAGGCGACTTTACGTTAGTAACCTTCCCTTATATCAAAGCGGCCAAGGCTACTCCCGAAAAAACAGGTGAATTGATCGGCGAAGCACTTTTAAAAGCTAATCCCTCTATTAGTAAATACAATGTTGTAAAAGGTTTTTTAAACTTTTCCTTATCCAATGATTTCTGGATAAATGAATTTAAAAATATTAGCTCGGATAACAACTATGGCATTAAGCCGGCCAATAGCAGCGGAAAACAAATCATGTTGGAGTATTCTTCTCCTAATACCAATAAACCACTGCATTTAGGGCATGTGCGTAATAATCTGTTAGGTTATTCGGTTGCTACGATTATGAAAACGCAGGGCCACGATGTGATCAAAGTTAATTTAGTGAACGATCGCGGAATTCATATTTGTAAAAGCATGATTGCCTGGAAACTATTTGGCAATGGCGAAACGCCTCAATCCAGCGGAATGAAAGGCGATCATTTGGTGGGAAAATATTATGTAGAGTTTGACAAAGCTTATAAAAAAGAAATTCAGGCATTGGTAGAAGCCGGAGCAACCAAAGAAGAGGCTGAAAAGCAAGCACCTATTATGTTGCAAACTCAGGAAATGTTATTAAAATGGGAAGCCAACGACCCGGATACCATTGCCCTTTGGAAAATGATGAATGGCTGGGTGTATGATGGTTTTGCCGTATCCTATAAAATGTTAGGCGTTGATTTTGATAAAATGTACTATGAAAGCAACACTTATCTGTTAGGTAAAGAAGTGGTACAGGAAGGATTAGCCAAAGGCGTATTTTATAAAAAGGAAAACGGAAGCGTGGCCATTGACCTGACAGAAGATAAATTAGATGAGAAAATAGTGCTTCGCAGCGACGGAACATCTGTTTATATTACCCAGGATATGGGCACGGCTATTGAGCGTTTTAAAGAGTTTCCGGCTATCAGTCAAATGATCTATACTGTTGGTAACGAGCAGGATTATCACTTTAAAGTATTATTCAAGATCCTTGAAAAACTGGGTTATACCTGGGCTAAAGAGTGCTATCATTTAAGTTACGGCATGGTTGAATTACCGGAGGGAAAAATGAAAAGCCGCGAAGGTACTGTTGTAGACGCTGATGATTTGATGGATGGAATGATTGCTACCGCTAAAGAAACCACCGAAGAATTAGGAAAAGTAGAAGGGTTTACTCAGGATGAACTGGAAACACTTTATCAGACTATTGGGATGGGTGCTTTAAAATATTTTATTTTAAAAGTGGATCCTAAAAAGAAAATGTTGTTCGATCCTAAGGAAAGCATTGATTTTAATGGCCATACAGGACCTTTTATTCAATATACACATGCCCGTATCAAATCAATTTTAAGAAAATTTGAGGGCAAGGTGCAGGATATTTTAATTTCTGATGCTATTACCTTACACGAAAAGGAAAAAGAATTAATTAAACTACAATACGATTTCCCTAAAATACTGGAAGAGTCGGCCAACACGTATAACCCGGCTGTTGTAGCCAATTATATCTACGAATTGACCAAACTGTTTAATCAGTTTTATAATGAGTGTCCTGTTTTGAAAGAAGAAAACACGACCATTAAAGAATTCCGTATCAAATTAATCAGTACCACTGCAGGCATTATTAAACATGGGATGCTTTGCTTAGGGATTGATGTTCCGGAAAGAATGTAATTCTATGGATTTGCGGTATAGGCACCGGCATCCGGTGGACTGCTTCGTGAATTATTTTTAATATCAAATCCTAACAAAGGATAGGTGATTAATACATTCACGTCTCCTATGCCTT
Organism: Bacteroidota bacterium; assembly: GCA_016194985.1. Taxonomy (GTDB): domain Bacteria; phylum Bacteroidota; class Bacteroidia; order B-17B0; family Aurantibacillaceae; genus UBA4416. The sequence continues at coordinate 11,262 of JACQAK010000010.1, read as the reverse complement.
TCGCGGAAGATGTATTTTTGATCTCGAAATTATATACCGAAGGATCAACAAAATTCGGGTTTCCGTTATAAACATTAGCAGACGTCGCTATTAAAGTATTGGTAATGGTGGATGTTCTTAACAAGCAATTACTGATACGGCATTTTTGTGCCGGATTAGAAGAGACTCTGATGTCCTGTTCAAATTCATTTCCCTGACTTCCTTCAATAATGCAGTTTCCAAAATAAATACTGTCGGTTCTTATCACATCTGTTCCGTCAAAATTATCAATATGCACACAAGGTTGTCCGCCTCTACCCTTACCCTGTGAAAAATAGTTGGCAAAGGTAGTATGCAGGAAGGTATAATTTCCTCCTAAAGTTAATGCAGCACAATATTCTGCACAATTACTGATCACATTATTAGCACCCCATATATTAAAATACTGAGTGTATAAGCCCCATTTTGAGCAGTTTTTTATAATGGTATTGGTTATTTTTAATTTATGCGGCTGACTTCCATCCTCTAAAATACTGGCCTGAATACCGATAAAGTTATTTTTTATAATCGCATAATTGATATAATTATCTGTATGGCCTTCATTTATCCAGATCCTGTCCCATTGACCTGGCAAATCCGCATAATCCGCTTCACGCCTGTCGCCCTGAAATACGACTTCATTACCATACGTGCCGTTTACCTGTAATGTTCCATATCTATAGACCCATAAGCCGGCATTTTGATGAAAATACACCTTAACGCCCGGATTAATCACTAATTTTTGTGTGGAATCAACCACCAACCAACCATAAATTACATGAGGCTTATTATCATCAGGCTGACCCAAGGCCCCTCCTCCCCATGTAACTGTAACATTGGTTCCTGTTGATACGGTGGAGTAAGGTAAAAACCCATCTTTATATTGTATCGCCTGATTTGGTAAATGATAATGTGCATCCTGCCCCCAGGCCTCCAAAGCCACGCTTTGCTGATTACCGTTCAATTCTACAATAATTTTATCCTGTATAATTAAGGGACTAAGTGCATTGGTAGGGTTAACATTTACCTGAACAAAAATATAAATACTGTCGTGTGCCAGAATCTCCACATCATTTACCTGTTTACCGGGCGTTCCATCCACATTCATGATAAAGCTGGAAGATTGCCCCTGTTCTAAACGAATAGAGGAAATATTGATCTTTTGACTATTATTATTGATTACTCTGATATTTCTGGTAGCAGAGCCTATGGTGGTGAAAACGGTATCAAATAAAATGGAATCCTGAGAAAAAGCAACGGTGGCAGAGGGATCTTCCAGCAATTTATCCTTTTTGCAGGACATAAAACTAACTGAAAAACAGATAGTTATAATTAATATCGTTAAAATCCTTACCATAAAGCAAATTTATACTTTTAATAACGATAAATCAGGAATTATATTATATTTTCGTAAAAAATACTTGCAGTTCCAAGAATATTACTATCTTTGCATTCCAAATTTTTTGAAATAAATAATTAGAATATAACATGAAAGCAGAAATTCACCCGGAAAATTATAGATTAGTTGTGTTTAAAGACATGTCTAACGGTTACTCTTTTTTAACTAAATCTTGTGCTGATACTAAAGATACTATCGTACATGAAGATGGTGTTGAGTACCCATTAGTAAAATTAGATATTTCTATGACTTCTCACCCATTCTATACTGGTAAACAAGTATTAGTGGATACAGCAGGTCGTATCGATAAATTCAAAACCCGTTACTCTAAAAAAGCGTAATTTTTTGGGTTCAAAAAAAATTAAAATCCAATCACTAACGGTGGTTGGATTTTTTTATTTAGTACATTAGTGTTTTATGAAGTTTTTGTTTTTATATACCGAAATAGCGGAGTATGTATTGGCCTGCTGTAATGAATTAGCCAAACATGGCGAGGTTCATATTATCAGATGGCCGGTGAATAAAGAAGCGCCTTTTCAATTTCAGGTCAATGAACAGATCAAGCTATATTCAAAAACAGATTACAATCAGGATCAGCTGAAACAATTAGTAGGTTCTATTCATCCGGATGTAATTATTTGCAGTGGATGGATCGATAAGGATTATTTAAACATCACTAAATCCTATTTCAAAAAAATTCCAACACTGTGATACACACTGGACTGGCAGCTTGAAACAACGCCTGGCCACTGTTTTAAGCAGGTTTACATTATTAACTGTTTTTTCTCATGCCTGGGTGCCCGGACAAACTCAAAAAAAGTATGTATTGAATTTAGGTTTTAAAGAAAAAAACATACAAACCGGTTTTTACAGCTGTGATCTTGCTCATTTTGAAACGATCTATCAATCTCAGAAATTACAGAAACAACAGGCCTTTCCAAAACGCTTCATATATGTTGGCCGATATTATGCCTTTAAAGGCATTGAAGATCTCTGGAAAGCATTTATTGAGCTCCAAAACGAACAACCAAACGAATGGGAACTTTGGTGCCTGGGAGTTGGAGATATAGAACCTGTAGAACATCTAAACATCAAACATTTCGGTTTTGTTCAGCCAAAAGATTTAGCTTCCTATACTTCACAAACAGGAGTGTTTATTTTACCCAGTCGCTTTGAGCCATGGGGTGTTGTGGTACACGAATTTGCAGCTTCCGGATTCCCTTTATTACTGAGCAGTAATGTTGGAGCCAAAGAACAATTCTTAAAAGAAGGGATAAACGGTTTCGAATTTGAACCTGGCAATGTCTCTTCTATAAAACAAGCCCTCAAAAAAATAGTAAGCATGAGTCATGAGGATTTACTAAAAATGGGTGCAGCATCAAATCATATGTCGAAATCTGTATCTCCAAAAATCTGGACTGATTGCCTGATACAGATGATAAAGCAACAATAGATTTTTTATTTCTTAGGTATTGTATTAGAATAATGCAGACTTGTTTTAATTCGTTGATTAAAATTATTTGGGCGTGTCCGCCGGCTACAGAATCGGACTTTTCTCTTTAATCCATCACGCCACATCATATTCCAGATCCTGAGTATAATCTTCAATTAAAGTTAGGCTTGCGTGAGGGATTGAAGTGAAAATCCTTTTTACATAACCCTAAGGGGTATGTATAAAAGATTGGAACGAAAAGCCCGATCCGCCAACTGGCGGACACGCCATAAAACAGCATTATTATTACACAATTGATTTTACTATAATCTTACATATACTTTTTATTGTAATATTTTTTACATCTATTTCTTTTCAACAATTTTCAACACTAAGCACTATAAATACCATATTTTTTTACTTTTAAGCTTGAATGCAGGATTCTTATTGTATATATAACGGCCACGTGATTAGTTTATACGAACCAGCTATTAGTTTTTCTAATAGGGCGTTTCGTTATGGCGATTCTTTATTTGAAAGCATTCGTTTTACAAATGGGAAAATTATGTTTCTGGCAGATCATGTAAAGCGTATTAAGCTAAGCATGACGACGCTAAGAATGAATGTACCGGCGGAATTTACCTCTGCTAATATTGAACAGTTAATTCTGCATTTGTTAGAACAAAATAATCTAAAAAAAGAAGCCCGTATCAGATTAACCGTGTTTAGGAATGAAGGTGGTTTTTATACGCCCGATACTAATGATATTTCTTTTTTAATTGAAACGGAACCTCTGGAAACACAGGGATATGTTCTGAATCAAAAAGGATTATGGGTAGATATTTATGCCGAAATAAAAAAACCTATTACCAAAATATCCAATATTAAAACCGGAAGTGCCTTATTGTATGTGATGGCAGGCATTACCAAAACCTCTTTGAAATTAGATGATTGTCTGTTAGTAAACGACAATGGAAACATTATTGAAACCATAAGCTCCAATATTTTTGTTATAAAAAATGGCACACTTTATACTTCTCCTATTGCTGATGGTTGTATTGATGGCGTGATGCGTAAACAAATTTTAGACATTGCTGCTTCTCATAAAATACTAACGTTTGAACAGTCTTTAACCGTTCATACCTTAACCAATGGGGATGAAGTCTTCTTAACCAATGCTATTAAAGGCATTCAATGGGTTGGGCAGTTCAAGAACAAATTCTATACAAATCAAAAATCTGTATTCTTTACAGAAAAATTAAACGAATTAACAAAATAACATGTTACAAAAATATTATAAGCTGGTAGATGATGCCATTAGTGAACTTGGTATAAATCCTGATGAAACTCGTGGGGAACAGCCAGGGCAATGGAATTTAAAGAAAGGGGATTTTGATATTATGGTGGATGTGTGGGAACAGGAAAATCATTTTTTATTTCAGATTGTGTCTCCGTTATGTTCTTTACCTGATGAAAACAAAGAAGGCTTTATGTTGTATTTGATGCAAAAAAATTACGGCATGAGCTCTTTGGCCTATGCTATTATGGAAGATTCTGTATTTTTAAAACATACTACTGAAGCGCACTCATTAACCAAAGAAAATATTGTAGCGCTTTTAACCAAAACAGCTTTTTATGCGGAGCAAAGCTCTTTTGTTCCTAAAGCAGAATAATCTTTATCAGACGTTATGCAAAAAATTTTAATGGTGTGTTTGGGTAACATTTGCCGTTCTCCTTTGGCAGAAGGCATTATGCTGAAACTGATCAAAGAAAACAATATTAATATGCGTGTTGATTCTGCAGGCACATCCGATTACCATGTGGATGAGGCACCGGATAAACGAACCATTACTAATGCAGCAAAGCATCAAATCGACTTAAAACCTTTGCGGGCAAGACAGTTTAAGGCTTCCGACTTCGAAAAATTTGATAAGATATATGTAATGGATAAAAGCAATATGGCTAATGTTTTAGCACTTGCTTCAAACGATACACATAAAGGGAAAGTGGATCTGTTATTAAATGCTTCACATCCCGGAATGAATTTAGAAGTTCCTGACCCTTATTTTGGAGGAGAACAAGGCTTTGAAGATGTCTTTCAAATGGTTTACAAAGCCTGCCAGCATATTGCGTTTGCTTAAGCCAACAATTTAAATGCGTCTTCTTTGGTATCTGCTACTTTAAACAGGGTATTTAATTTGGTGATAATCAAAAGGTCGTTTACTTTTTTACTCACATGGCAGATTACGCTCTCACCCCCACTCGTTCTGGTTTTAGTGAGCAATTGTATCAATACATTCAGTCCGCTACTATTCATGTATTTTAAATCGGAAAGATCGATCACTAATTTATTTTTACCTAATTCCAATAACTCATCCATTTCTTTAATAAGCCCGGTAGCCTGATTTCGATCAATCAGCTCTCCGCTCAATGTTAAAATCTGAACATTATTTTCTTCGGTTATTTTATAATCCAGAACCATAATTTTATAGTTGGTAGTATATTTTTGCTACTTTAAATTTAGGAATAAATATTTAAATAAAAAAGTCATGTTGCACTTGCTTCAACATTTCAGAGACTCTGAAACAAGTGGAGGATGATAATTAACTCTTAACGGCGGGCTTTTTATGCTCACAAACGCCATTTTCCTTCAACCCGCGACACTTAGCAAAGAAATTGAGTGAATGATGGAAGACATCAAAATTAAGCATGTCTTCAGCCATTTTTTGAATCTGCATGATGCGAGGATCGCAAAATTCAAATACTTTCTCGCAGTCGCTGCAAATTAAATGGTCGTGTTGCTTGAATTTATAAGCTTTTTCGAATTGTGCTAAATTTTTTCCAAACTGATGCTTAATAACCAGGCCTGCTTCCAGCAATAATTCAATATTATTGTATAAGGTTGCACGACTCACACGGTATTTTTTATTTTTCATCATCACATAAAGACCTTCTATGTCAAAGTGTCCGTCGTGAGAATATATTTCATTTAATATGGCAAAACGTTCGGATGTTTTACGATGCTTGTTCTTTTCAAGGTAGTCTGTCAATATTTTTTCAACAGCTTCCTTGGTTTCCTGTGTCATTTTATCTCCCATTAGTTATTGTCTATTCGTGTAACACTGGTTACTCCTTTTACTTTCATTAAATTATCGATCAGGTGATTCAAATGCTTGGCATCATGAACAAACACCATAATTGTTCCGTCAAAGATACCATCTTCTGTATCAAAACTGATAGAACGCATGTTTATATTTAACTGACTTGATATGACCTTGGTTACATTATTTACCAGCCCCATTTCATCGGTTCCTTTGATTTTAATACCTGCCAGAAAAGAGATCAGATGATCATTGTTCCATTTGGCTTTTACAACTCTGTAGGCATAATTAGACAGTAATTTAACAGCATTCGGGCAGTTTACCCGATGAATTTTGATCCCTTCGTTAACCGTAATAAAACCAAATACATCATCGCCCGGAATAGGGCTACAACACGACGATAAGCCATAATCCAGTTTTTGCATATCATCCCCAATCACCAACATATCAGAACCACCACCTCTCACATTGGTAACCAATTCTTCAATTTTATTTTCTTTTTTCTTAGGCTTAAATCGTTCAGGATGTGTTTTGAATTCTACAAATTCTTTAATTTCTTTAACATCAACATTACCTAAAGCTGCTCTATAAAACAGTTCATTAGAAGATGGTAATTTTAAGAATGCTACAAATTCATTCACATTTTGGATAGTGTAATCCAATTTGCATTTATAAAATTTCTTTTCAAGGATTTCTTTTCCTCCTTCTGCAATCTTACGTCTGTTCTCTTTTAACGCATTTTTAATTTTTGATTTGGCTCTTGCCGTAACAACATAAGTAATCCAATCTTCTTTTGGGGATTGCTTGCTCGACGTTAAAATTTCTACCTGATCACCGCTTTTTAACTGATAGCTTAATGGCACCAGCTTATGATTTACCTTGGCTCCAATACATTGTTCTCCTACTTTTGTATGAATTTCGAATGCAAAGTCCAAGGCAGTTGCCGAGGTTGGTAAATTTTTCATTTCACCTTTTGGGGTAAATACAAAAATCTCATCCGCAAATAAATTCAGTTTAAAATCATCAATGAACTCTAAGGCATTGGGATCCGGATTATCCAGCATTTCGCGGATACGACGTAACCAGTTCTCTAAATTACTTTCTTTCTCTGCTGCGGCATCTTTATACTTCCAATGCGCGGCATACCCCATCTCTGCTAACTCGTCCATACGAACCGTGCGAATCTGCACTTCTACCCACTTACCTTCCGGCCCCATTACTGTAGTGTGTAAACTCTCGTAACCATTACTTTTTGGGGTAGATATCCAGTCTCTTAAGCGATCCGGATTAGGATGATAAAAGTCGGTAATGATGGAATAAATTTTCCAGCAATCGGCTTTTTCTTTATCCATTGGCGTATCTATCACAATGCGAATGGCAAATAAATCATAAATCTCCTCGAAAGGAACGCCTTTATTTTTGATCTTGTTGTAAATAGAATAAATAGATTTCGGGCGTCCGAATATTTTGAATTTGAATCCTTGTTCTTTTAAGATCTCATTTAACGGATCAATGAAATTTTTTATGAATTTTTTGCGCATTGGCTCGGTTTCTTCGAGTTTTTGCACAATGTCTTTATACCAGTCTTCGTTTGTATATTTTAACCCTAAATCTTCCAGCTCTGATTTAATGGCATTTAAACCCAAACGGTGAGCCAGAGGCGCATACAGATACAATGTTTCTCCGGCTATTTTCATTTGCTTGTCACGCTTCATATGATCAAGCGTGCGCATGTTATGAAGTCTGTCGGCCAGCTTAATAAGAATAACCCTTACATCTTCCGAAAGAGTAAGTAACATCTTTCTGAAATTTTCTGCCTGAATAGAAGATGTGTGATCGAATACTCCCGAAATCTTTGTTAAACCATCAATGATTTGAGCGACCTTCTCACCAAACATGCCTTTGATATCTTCAATGGTCATGTCTGTATCTTCCACTGTATCGTGCAATAAGGCACAAACAATGGATGTTGTACCCAAACCGATTTCTTCGGCACAAATCTGTGCAACGGCAATCGGATGATAAATGTAGGGTTCACCGGATTTACGGCGCATTTCTTTATGAGCTTCTACCGAAACTTCAAAAGCTTTGCGAATAATTTCCTTATCTCCTTTTTCTAAACGTCGTTTAGAGGCTTTGATTAAGTTTTTGTAACGATTTAAAATCTCTTTTTTTTCTGCTTCCAGATCAATTTGCATAGGTACAATTTATGAGTATGAAGATACATATTTTTAGACTTAACTACAAAGTCCTTCATCTATTTATCCAAGTTCATTTCCTCACCCACCCTATGGGGAAATCCTTCGGAGGAGGGGGAAATAAAATACCATAACTAATTTCTAAAATATTAAATTTGAGCCGATGAAGGTCTTTCAATACATATATTACTTTTTCAGGTCGCTTTATTACAGAGGTTTTAAAACCACTTTTAAATTGCTGACCCATGAAGGAAAGTATGAAAAACAATTGGGGATCAAGACTCACAGCATTGTCAATCTCGATAGTTTGACCCTTGCCGGAGAAGACTCAGACCAGAACCATCATTACCAGGGAGCCAGTTACTACATCTTGTATTCGGTTTTTAACCATATACCGGCCGAGGCGAAACAAAAACCTTTGATTGACTTTGGCTGCGGGAAAGGGAGAGCGTTGTTTGTAGCCGAACAATGTGGTTTTACAGAATTAATTGGCGTTGAAATAGCCAAAGAATTACTGGATGATGCAAAGGCCAATAAGTTGGTTTACCGCCCCAAAAACAGTAAAAGCAGCATTACTTTCCTGTTTAATGACGCAACGTTATTTCAGATACCCCACCATGCCGCTGTATTTTACTTTTTTAATCCTTTTGGGGCTGATATTTTACAAAAGGTGGTTCATAATATTAAGGAAAGTGTGAAAGAACATCCGCGAAAGATTTACTGCATTTACCTTAATCCAAAATATAAAGCCGTTTTTGAGAAAAACGGCTTTAAGGTATTTTTAATCGAAAAAAGTAACAGATATTTAGAGGGAATTATTTACACCTTGTAATTATACCGTTGGTATTGTTTCCAACAATACTATATTTCCTGCTTTATCATAATAAATGCAAGTCATGTCGGTTGTGTTAACGGTCCATTTCTCCACACCTGCTTCTGCGGAGTGTTTACAGAATGTCATATAATCTGTTTGACCTTGCTGATGAATTTTGAGATTATGCTTAAAGGTATCTGCCTCTGATTTTTCAGAAATCAACAACGGTTGATATTTTGCATCCGATTTAGCTGTATAGTTATCTTTTCCAACATATTCTGCATGTCCGTCACTTACAAACGTATCATAACGTTCAACTCCCAAAGCAATTAAATCCTGAACATATTTAGGAAAATCGGCGCCACTTTTTACCTTTGAGTGAGCTGTTTTTATCTGGTCAATTGTAAACATATTAAGCTTCCAGAATATCTTTAATATTAGGACGGAAATATAAATTGCTTTTCAAGATCTTACCATCTTCCCTAAAAATAGGTTGTCCGTTTTCATCCAGCTTACTCATGTTACTGCGCTGAATTTCATCAAACACTTCCTCTATTTTATGCTGCAATCCGTGTTTTAAAATGGTTCCGAATAATATATATAACTGATCACCCAAAGCATCTGCAATTTCAACCAGGTCGCCATTTTTGCAGGCCTCTAAGTACTCCTCGTTCTCTTCTTTAATTAAATTATAACGTAAGGTATAATCTTTTTCATTGATGAGAGTAGGTGCATCTGCATTTCCAATCTGAAAAGTTTCATGAAAATGATGTACATGCATAATTTTGCTTAATAAGGCTTTTCTATCTTCCATGATTATTTTTTCTTTTTAGCGTTATACTCTGCATTAATGCCTTTTAAAACTTCGTCTGTAATGTCTAATTTAGGGTTTGTTAAGAGAATGGTTGGCACTAAATCTGAATATGATAAAATATAATCGAATCTTCCATTATTAATCTTTTGAAGGTAATCTTTTACACTTTTATTGAGTTCCATGTTTTTTTCTTCGAGCTCAACTCCTAAGTTTTGCATTTGTAATTCTTTATTGGAAAGCTCCTGTTGTTGTCTTTCCAAACTGGCCTGTTGTTTTTGCAATTCCGATTGCGGTGCCACACCTGCCTGTGCAGATTGCTGAAAAGCTTCATATTCCTGCTGAAATTTAGCGGTCATACTTTGCATTTGAGCCTCTAAAGTGGCTTTTTTATTACGGATCACTTTTGTAAAATCTGCGATATACTGGTAATGTTCGTTAATGCTATCTGTATTAACATACGCAATTTTAGCATCTGCCAGATTAGTGGAACTGGTAACAATAACAGGTTTTGCCGCCGGTTCTGAGGTTGTATCGGCAGATTGTACACCACCGCTTTTCAGTGAATGTACCTGATAAAATAATACAGCAACTGCTATTGCCAAAACGCCATTAATAATAAGTGAAAGGTTTTTCATATGTTTTAAATTATAAAGTAAATATAATTATTAAGGCAGAAGTATCCTGTTATTAAACCCAAAGACTTATTAAAAATTATTAAAGAAATGAGTTATCTGTTATCACCCTTCGATTCTGCTCAGGTTGACAGCTCGAACAGACAGAACATTCGACACTGAAATGGTCGTACATTCAATAATTATGGTTAGTCCTATTGATATTTGACCCGTACAGCGTCGAATAATGATTTTTACCAGATGATACCTATTAAGTCAAAAACTTTAGAATGACGTCTCTATAATTACAATCTTACTTTACGATTTTAAGGATCGTATTCAGGATAATTTTCACATCCACCAATAGTCCTTTTTGCTGAATATATTTGGCGTTCAGAGCCAGTTTAGCAGGCATTATCTCATTAATATAGGTTTGCTCGGGGTTTGACGACTGAGCTAATAATTCATTCTCGTTTATGTATTCTAATGAAGCAAAATCAGTAATTCCGGGCTTTACAGACAATACCTGTTGTTGTTCTTTGGTGTATAGATCAACATATTTACGCACTTCGGGACGTGGGCCAACCAAGCTCATCGTTCCAAATAAAACATTAAATAATTGGGGTAATTCGTCCAGTTTATATTTCCGCAAATAATAGCCAACGCCGGTTACACGAGGGTCGCGGCCACCAACCGTTAATAGGCCTTTTTTATCTGCATCCAGATGCATGGTGCGGAATTTAAATAATTTAAAATCTTTACCATCCTTACCCACCCTGATTTGTAAATAAAACAATGGGAATCCGCAACTCACCATCATCCATAGGCAAATAACGATAAATACCGGAAGTAAAATGAGAATTCCGATGAATGAG
>JACQAK010000089.1 GCA_016194985.1 Bacteroidota bacterium | reverse complement strand
ACTGAGAACCCTGACCCGGAAATACAAATGCTTTCTTCATAATGTTAAAAGTGCTTTTTTGTTAGTTTAGATTAATGCCTAAATATAACAAAAAAATGGCTAAAAAGAGACAGGATTTACAAACTAGTAACTAACGAAAGCATGTTAATTGAGATTTTAAATAGTGATTTTTTTTTGCGCATTCCTGCAAAAGAGACGGCTGGAACAGGGCTATCGGTACAATCTTTTGCAGGAGACAGACATCCGCCAGCTGGCAGATCGCTTGCATCTATTGCGCAGACTTATCTCTTGTTTGAAGTGAAAATGTCAATTTGCCTATAGATCTGAGTGAGGGATTGCAGCAGAAATCCTTATAGGTATTACGCCTTAGCGTGATGCCTGCAAGATTGGAACGAAAAACCCGACCTGACGATAGGAAGGGCGCTTCCAAATAACTAAAAACATTAATTAACCGCAGTTTCTGAATTGAAAGTGCTGGCGGTTATACGTTGCTTATCTCTGAAATAGGCCACTCCGCCCCAGTTAAAAATTTTCTTTTCGTAAACCCAGGCTTCCTGATCGCGCACCACCACGCGTTTTATAATCACCACACTTGTAGCTTCCTGTTTTTCTTCGGTAACGCCTTGCTTATATTTAGTTACCAGATCGTTTACTTTTTTATCAATAATCTTTTTACTGACGTCATTATTAGCAGCCACGATATTCAGGTTGATTTCATTTTTGTCCTGATCAGATTTAAACAGCGGTTTTTCTTCTTCAATCAATTTCATCATCAAACTTTGTTTTGCCAGTTTTTCATCCAGTACTTTTTTTTCTTCGGCCAGTTTGGTGGCTTCTTCTTTTTTACCTGTTGTTTTAGCCAGCTCTTTTTGCCGGGCCTCATTTTTCTGCAAAGCTGCCAGGATGGCTTTCTTTTCAGCCTGTTTGATCTTTTTCATCGCCTCTCTTTTTTCCTTCAGCAACTCTTTATCGTATTCAAAATTTCCTTTCCGCTGGTTGTAATAAAATTTATTGATTGGCTCATCAAATAAGGAATAGTCAACTCCTTCATAATATTTGAATAAGTCCACATCAGCTCTGATAGTTGGGAACTTTGTATTAGCCTGATCGGCATACCGTATTGGTCTGTTTTAAATGAGGTCAATAATTTTCCATCCTGCAATACCTGTACAATACTTTCGGAAAGAATAACATTTTCGTTAGATACCTGTCCTTCAAAATCGACCGTAATATTTTGTGAAACGTGAATTGTATAGCAACATAGTAATACAATAGAAAAGACTATTCTTTTAAAAGACAATATGAGAATGGCTGGTCGCATCATTTTATTTTTAAAATTAGCGCTACATCCAAAGTCTTTTTGAAGGTTTTCCTTATTTTATAAACACCTTCCTGTTAGAGATATAAAACAAAAAAAACAACAGCTATTTCACATTACAAATACCTGCATACGCACAGTACTCGCATTTATCCAGATCTTTGGTTTGAGTATATGCAACATCGCCGGAAATCATTTCTGATATTTTTTGTTTCAACTGTTCTTCAAACTCCTGAAGTAACTCCGGAGTGAATTTCAATATACCGCCACCTTTGGCATCTTCCATAATAAACTTAGGCTGCTCCTCAAACTTTTTAAAAGGGATGATACAGGGTTGCAATTCCTGTGGTGTGGCCAGATTATTTTTAACCACCAACCAGGCATACATAAACAACTGTAACATTTTATTGTACTGACTATCGGTAAACAGATCTTCAAAATTGGTAAACTTAAATTTGTCATCCGCTTTTACAGATGATTTATAATCAATGATTCGGATATGACTTCCCAACTTATCAATTCTATCGGCTGAACCGTTCAGGTGAATAACCGTATCAACACCTTTAATAGCAATAGTTACAGAGGCCGTTAAACTTCTCTCCAGATCAATTAAACTCAATAGTTCATTTGTTTTTTTGGAGTGTTGAATCAATCTTAAATCATTTCTCAGTAATTTATTTACATACTCGTACAATACTTTACGCTGCAGGAAATTCTTTCCGAACTGGCTTTCTCTCTGACTGAAATAGTTCTGAAAAATAGTATTCACACTTTCTTCTGTTTTTGAGAGACAATGCTTAATGTTCTCTTCAGTCAGCACTTTTCCTATGTATGGTTTATAAAGCATCTCCAATGATTCGTGCAAAATCGACCCCTGGGTATTTGCTTCAGCACTTTCCTCTACGTCATCTGTTTCTTTAATACCTGCCCCATATCTGAAAAAGAACCGTAATGCACAGTCTTTATAGGTAATTAAGGCCGAAGGGCTCAACCCTCCAAATTGATTATCAGATGTTAATTTATGAAGTATGGGTGCTAAATTAAACGGTGTTTTAGAAATAGAAATATTATTCCGTTTACTGGCGGGCAATGCATCTCCGCTTAGCATACGCTCTGTAATCACATGCGCAGGGTGGTACTTTTGTAATTCGAATTGCAATTGTGTAATAAAACGGCTTTTTTCTCCCGTTCCTAATACACTTTGTTCGGTATTATAGGTTAGCATCACATCACTGGCTCTTTGTAAAATGCGGTAAAAGTGATATGCATAGATAGCATCTTTATCACCATACAAAGGCATTCCGTGATAACGCTTTAAATCATTAGGTATAAATGAATTGGTTGATTTTCCGGAAGGCAGTACCCCTTCATTCACACCCAATAATATCACGTTGTCAAAATCAAGCGTTCTGGTTTCTAATACTCCCATGATCTGTAATCCTTGCAAAGGTTCGCCAATAAAGGGAACAGAAGCTGATCCGATGATTTGTTTATATAAACTTTTTAAGGTGAGCAATGAATCCAAATAATGGTGTGTGCGGATTAAGGATTGTAAACGGTTGAAATATTTGGTAAATACATGCAGGTATTCTTTTTCGGTTGACGAGAGCTGAAGCACATCATTTTCGGACGTGTTAAACGCCTGAATAATTTTTGCCATAGATGTAATGCCTTGTGACGAATTGACCCATGTTTCAAATAAATCAGCGATGTATTGATAGCCGTCTTCAAATAATTCAGCCAGCACTTTGGTATTTATCCACACATAATTTTTATCGATGATCCTTTGTATGATCAACTGTAAAGGAACTCCGGCATCAAATGATCTGTAATATTTTTTAAACAGAGCATTTTGTATGATCTTAAATATATCCGCAAAATAAAAGCTGGCAGATGCTCCTGCTTTTTGAGTGGACTGGTGCAGGCTAATAAGATTATCCATCAAATCATAAATCGGAGATAAACGCAAAGGATATTCCATGGTGATATTAACATGCTGTACTTCCTTTGGTAATTGATTGAGGATAGGAAACAGCAGGCTTTCGTCTGCCAGCACAACGGCCGTTTTATTCAACGATTTTCCTTGTCTGATCCACTCGTGCAATTGATAGGAAACTACCTGCGCCTGCCCCATTTGTTTGGGAACAGCTACTATATCGATATGCTTGGTAATATCCTTAAAATCGTTGCTGATAAAGGTTTTGGTATCCAACCAGGTATTGCTGAAATTTTTACGTAAAAATAATCCGGCCTCATATTCTTCATGATCCAGATAGTAGCGATCGGTATCCCAAAGAATATTGGCTTTTTTTTCTTTTACGAGATCCGAAAAAATAATGGTTTCTGCTTTATTCAATGCATTAAAGCCACAGATGAGGATTCCTGAAAACTGATCGATATAGGCCGAATCTTTATACTGTTCAACCGCCTTACGATACATCAACCCCTGATAGGCCTGTTTTTTTTGCAAGAGTATCCCGGAAAATTCTATATAAATGGTTCCCATTTGCGACATGAAATCGCAATAGTCCTGTTGCGTAGGTGTGAGACTTTCGGCACTTAAACTCCAGTTCTCTATTTCTTTGATCTCTTTTAAATTCTGATAAAGCGAATGAGTATCTACCAGATACCGGTCGGCCTCATTAAAGTCCTGCAACATTAGATTACCCCATTTTACAAAGGCATCAAAGGGCTCTGCTTTTTCCTTTAACACAATAGTATAAGCGGCATACAAATCACAGATCAGATCAATACTATCGGCCTGCTGTAATCCCGATAATTCAGCTACCAGTTCTTCGGCACTGATAATGGTTGGCAGCCAGATTGTTTTTTGAAAAGCTTTGGCCAGATGCTGCTTTAAATATAAGGCACCCCGTTTATTAGGCAATACAATACATAAATGCTCGGTATCAGTGGAATGATGCTCGAAAACATAGGTGGCTATGGATTGTAAAAATGGTGTCATTGAAACCGTTTTTAGGTTTAAGTTTAGAAAAGTAATAAAAAAGGGGTTGTAAAAATCATTAGTTAATAAAATTATGTCCTCAAAATTACCAATACCACTACTTTTTTACCGCTAATGTAGTTGGGTAATAATGAGGGCTTTTTTGACTAAATTTACACTGATTTTCAAAAAACCTATGAAACCTTTTATTTACTCTTTGCTTTTTTTAGGATTAACCCATTTTTCCTTTTCTCAATCCAATGTTTGGGATCTGCAACAATGTGTTGATTACGCTCAAAAACATAATATTTCTCTCAAACAATCTGAGATAAATGCCAAAATCAATAAAAACAATACTACCCAGAGCGAGGCTGCAATTTTACCTACCGTCAATGCCGGAGCCCAGCATACGTATAACTTTGGTAGAACCATTGATAGATATACCAATACCTTTGCCAATACTCAGGTATTATCCCAAAACTTTTATATTTCTTCCAATGTTGTTATTTGGTCGGGATTATCACAATACAATAACATTAAAGCTAACCAGTTTCGTTATTTATCAAGTACCGAAACGTATTTGCAGCAAAAAAATGACTTAGCCCTGAATGTAGCAACAGCATACATTAATGTTATTTTTAGCGATGAGATTTCACAGATCTCGCAGGCTCAATATAAAATCACGCAGGAACAATTAACCCGTACCGAAAAACTGGCAGAAGCCGGAACCCTTGCCAAAAGTGCCGTGTACGATTTAAAAGCCCAATTAGCCAACGAAGAAGTAAATGTTACTACTGCCGATAACAATTACCAGATCGCGATGCTTACGTTAAAGCAATTATTAAATCTCGACACCTTAAATAATTTTAATATTTCAAGACCAAATGTAGATATCCTGAATAATGAACTAGCCAGCTTATCTGTTCAAAATATCTATGAGTCAGCTTTGAAAAACCAACATTCCATTAAAAGTGCCAATTATAATTTACTGGCTGCTGAAAAGAATTTAGATGTTGCCAAAGGACGTGTTAGCCCTACCCTATCTGCTACGGGAACATTAGGAACAGGTACTTCTGCTTTGGATAAAAACATTGATGCTGTAAATATTGTTGGCGTTGAACAGGCTCCTTACTTCACACAATCTGGAGAAGCAATTTATGCTCCGAAAACAGAAGTTATTACTTCCAAGAAACCATTTGCCGATCAGTTTAAAGACAACGTTAATAAGAGTGTTGGCTTTACCTTATCCGTTCCTATTTTTAATGGATTACAAACGGTTACCGGAATTAAAAATGCGAAGCTAACGGCGTTAAATGCCAAATACTCTCAGGATCTGGCAGAACAAAATTTATATAAAACCATTGCGCAGGCTTATGCTAATGCCAGAGCAGCCCTCAATAAATACAATGCCAACAAATCATCTGTTGAAGCCAACGAGCAATCGTTCTTTTACGCACAACAAAAATACAATGTAGGTGCTATCAGTACATTTGACTACAATAACGCTAAAACGCGTTTACAAAATGCACAAAGCAATTTGGTACAGGCCAAATACGATTATGTATTTAAATTAAAAGTGTTGGATTACTATCAGGGAAAAGAATTAAAATTTTAAGAATATTTCCCGCAGATCGCACAGATCCTCACAGATAACCATTAAACATCAGCGAAACCATCGGGAAACAAAAAAATAATAAAATGAAAAAACTATATTGGATCATCGGAATTTGTATCGTAGTATTATTTGGAGTGATTGCTTTTAAATTCTTTAAAGGCGAAGAACCAACCGAAGTAACTACCGAAAAGGCTGCCAAGCGAAGCATCATCGAATCGGTTTCTGCTAACGGAAAAATACAGCCCGAAGCCGAACTTAAAATCACGTCTGATGTATCGGGCGAAATTGTTGAGATGTATGTGAAGGAAGGCGAGCAGGTAAAAAAAGGAACTTTATTATGCCGCATTAAACCCGACATTTATGAAAGTGCTTATGAACGCGTAAATGCCACCGTTAACAGTTCCAAAGCTAATTTAAAAACAACGGTTGCTCAGCTGGCACAGGCAAATGCCAATTTGGCTAACGCCGAAGCATCTTACGCCCGTAACAAAAAATTATTCGATCAGAATGTGATCTCACAACAGGAGTTTGATGCCTCCAAAGCAACTTATGAAGCTGCAAAAGCAAATGTAGAAGGAATCACCGAAAGCATCAAGGCTTCTGATTATAATGTAAAAAGTGTAGAAGCTTCATTAAAAGAAGCTAATACTAATTTAGACAAAACATATATCTATGCACCGGTTGACGGTACCGTATCTAAATTAAACGTAGAGAAAGGCGAACGTGTAGTGGGCGTACAAGGATTACAGGGCACCGAGATCCTGCGTTTGGCTAACTTAAACGAAATGGAAGCCAGTGTGGAGGTTAATGAAAATGACATCATTCGCATTCATAAAAATGACACGGCTATTATTGAAGTAGATGCCTACATTGGTAAAAAATTCAGAGGAATTGTGACAGAAGTAGCTAATTCGGCCAACACTACCGGTATTTCTATTGACCAGGTTACCAACTTTGTGGTGAAGATCCGGATTATTCGCGAATCATATCTTGATCTGGTAACAGATGAAAATCCTGCTCCTTTCAGACCGGGAATGAGTGCCAGCGTAGAGATACAAACCATGCGTGCCGCCAACATCATTACAGTGCCTATTCAGGGTGTAACAACCCGTAGTTCAGACACCACCAGTACTAAACCTAAGTTTGGTGATGAAGAACCAAACGTTGTGGTAAAAGACGAAAAAGAAGAAAAACTCAATAATAAAAAAGAAGACATTAAGGAATGTGTTTTCTTAAACAGAAATGGTGTAGCTAAAATGGTATATGTTACCACAGGTATACAAGACAATGATTATATCGAAATCAAAAAAGGGATCAATGTAGGTGATGAAATTATTTCAGGCCCTTATGGTGCTGTTTCCAAACTATTAAAAGACGGAAAGAAAATAAAAGTGGTTGACAAAGACCAACTGTTTTCTGACAAAAAATAACCCGTGGCCTACTTATTACATATAGAGAGTACGTCTACCGTTTGTTCAGTGGCTGTTTCAAAAGACAGTGAATTGATGGCCCTCAAAGAATTAAATAACGGTTACACACATGCCGAAAATGTGCACCTGTTTATTCAACAGGTATTAGCAGAAGCCTCTTTGAATGCTTCTGATTTGCAGGCGGTGTGTGTGAGTTCCGGCCCCGGTTCTTATACTGGGTTACGTATTGGTTTTTCGGCTGCTAAAGGCCTTGCGTATGCATTACAAATTCCAATGATCAGCGTAGATACCTTAAAGGTATTAAGCGTAGCAGCAATGGCAAAGGTTAAATCCAATGCCGTGTATTGCCCGATGATGGATGCCCGGCGCATGGAAGTATATACAGCGGCTTATGATGAGCAGTTCATTAATCTATTACCTGTTCAGGCATTAGTATTAAATGAAAGCAGCATAACGCGCTTTGATTTTAATAAACCTACTTATGTATTTGGTGATGGTATGCCCAAAGCCAAAGAACTTCTGCAAAGCTTAGCCCATGTGAGTTTTATTGACGATATTGCGGCCAGTGCTTCTTCGATGATCCCATTGGCCTTTGAAAAATACAAAGCCCGGCAATTTGAAGATGTAGCCTATGTTGAACCCAACTATTTAAAAGAATTTTTCTTTACCAGTACTAAAAAATAAATCATGCCCCAAAAAGTAGCCTTTGTTATTAATCCTAATGCAGGTGTAAAAAAGAAAATTGATATTATTGAGTTTATCAAAACTCATTTTCCTAAAACCATACCGTATGATTTTATTGTATGGAAAAACAAAGATGATTTTGAATCTGTAAAGCAACAAATTCTACAGGGAAATTATGACATTGTGGTAGCTTGTGGCGGAGATGGCACCGTAAATCAGGTGGCATCCGTGGTGGCCCATACCGAAATGGCTTTGGGCATTTTTCCTTTAGGCTCCGGTAATGGCCTGGCCAGAAGCAATCGTATTCCTTTGGATCTAAAGCAGGCACTACGTTTAATAGAACAAGGACATATCAAAAAAATTGACGGGGCTTTAATTAATGGCTATCCGTTTTTTTGCACAGCCGGTGTGGGTTTTGATGCCCACATTGCCAACGAATTTGCTACCAGCACCAAACGTGGGTTTATCACTTACTTTAAAACCAGCGTCAAGGAGTTCTTTAAGTACACTCCGAGTTTGTATAAAATAACAGTAGACGGTAAAGTCATTGAAACCAAGGCCTTTTTGATAACCGTAGCAAATGCCGGACAATGGGGCAATGATGTATATATTGCACCTGAAGCTGAATTGAATGATGGAATTTTAAACGTCAGTATTTTAAAAGTATTTCCTAAAACTGCCATCCCAATGATTGGCGTTAAATTATTCTCCAAACAAATACATACCTCTGTTCGCTTACATTCTGAAAAAGGAAAAGAGATTAGCATTGAATTTGAAGGCCAACTACCGGTGCATTTTGATGGTGAGCCATTGAGTGTGAAAGAAAATCTGAATATCCGCGTGATGCCTCTGGCCTTGAGGATTGTTTGCTAAGGATATGCAAATATTAATTCTTAGCAAACTTCACCATTTTTTTGTTGTACTTATTTTCAATCGTCAAAAAATAAATACCTGCCGAGAGGGTAGAAATATCAATTTGATTGGAGAAGGACGAAGAATAAACGTTTTGGCCTAATGGGTTTTTGATTTGAATTATAGCATTTTGCAATTGATTTTGTTCATCGCTAATGTTTAGGATGGAGTTGGCGGGGTTGGGGTAAACAGTTATCTCGTTATTAGATAGCAGTTCATGAAGCCCCACATTGATACATTGATTATATAAATTTTCATTTTTTAATTTGGCAAGAAAATGCAAAGAATCAGAGTTAGCTGTCCAGAAACCACCGCCAATATAAATAGTGTCATTATAGACTGTGGCAGAAGCAATAGCATTATCTAATGTATCTTTTAATCCACACCATGTTACTCCATCATAAGAAGCTACATTACTAGTAAAGGCATTAGCTACTTTTGAAAAGTAGCCAAATACCCAAAGTTTATTATGATAAACCAACATTTTATTAATTTCTATATAAGCTCCCATTGTACCAAAACCTACATCATGCCATTGACTACCATCCCATTTTATTACATTGTTGCCAGGATTCCCTAATCCCATTTCAAAGTAACCTGCAGCATATAATTCATTATTATATACTATCAATTGTCGTGCACCTGCATAAGGTCCGATAAATCCACCTCCTGTAGTAGATACCCAGCTAATACCATCATATTTAAGAATGTCTCCTTTGTTACCTGCTATGTAAATATCGTTTTGGAATTCAACTATGGAAGTAGTGCCAATAAAATCCGGGTCTATTGGTAAAAGAATGGGGTGATAATTTGTTCCATCCCATGTTGCGATACCTGTAGCTGGCTGTCCGGCAATAGTATCAAAATTACCAGTAATATAAAGTAAATTATCTTTTTTTAAGAAACCTGATACTTGAATAGGATCATCTTTAAATCTAAAAGCGTTTTTCGGAAGACTATCCCATCTATTACCATCCCATAGCGCTAATGACGTTGCATTAATCCCACCTATAGATTGAAACATACCTCCTACTAGCAATTTGCCTTGATATGGTATACACGTTAATGCCATTCCATTTGGATAGGTATTTAATATATCATGTGTATTAACGCCACTTGATAAAGAATCCCATCTCACTCCGTTCCATCTGCAAATACCTCTGACGTATGTGTTTCCAATGTTTCTTATAAACTTACCACTCACTAATAATTCATTATGAACAGAATCGAATAAAACACGTTCGGTCTGTTTTTTAAATAGACCTCCATTAACAGCTCCCCAATTTTGAGATAATGTTAAAAAGGATAAGACTATAAAAAATATACTAAAAGATAGCTTAATCATTTTTAATAATCTTCACCGTTTTTTTATTTGATCGATCTTCAATTGTCAAAAAGTAAATGCCTGATGAGAGCAACGAAATATCAATTTGATTTCTAAAGGGCGACGAATAAACGATTTGCCCTAAAGGGTTTTTAATTTGAATAGTTGAATTTTGCAATTGATTTTGTTCATTGCTGATGTTTAGGATGGAGTTGGTGGGGTTGGGATAAAGTTTAAAAGATAATTCATTTTTTAATCCCTGAACAAAAACATCTGTAGTGGTATTTATTGTAAAATCAATTTGAGAAGATTGAATGAAGACATAATCTTGATCATCATTTTTACGCCATTCCTTTACAAGCATAGAAAAAGCATAAATACCTAAAGAATCTTTGCTAAATGATAAATTACCATATGCATCTAACGTTACCCCAGTTGGAGTATAGTAGTTAGAGGCAAAACAAGAAGTTAGTTGATAAGATAAACTGTCGTTTTCTAAATCATAAAATTGAGGCTTAAATACAATATTACTTCCTTGAACTACTAAATCTATGTCTGAATTTTGTAATATAGGTGATGTATAAAAAGGAATTCCAAATGTTTGAATATTTAATAAATTAGTTAATTTAATACTTTGATTATCTGACTGTGCAATATTTTTAATGTTAGCTATTCGAAACTTGTCTTGATATTTAATCATGTAATTACCCACGCCAGGATAAGAGCATGTGCCATAATACTTTTTTAAAATCCCATTATTTAAGACTTTTGTTTGAACTAACTTAGATGTATCAATTTTAACACCCCAGTCTACTAAAATATACGGTCTGTTTACATTAGTACTAGGATCAATTAAGAGAAAAGTTGTATCCGAAAAGGTATAACCATGTAACCATCCTATTTGCATATAGCTTATTTTGATATCTTGTGAGCTGGCTCGGAATAAACAGATTAAAAAATATATCAATAAAAATTTCTTAATCATTTTTAATAATCTTCACCGTTTTTTTATTTGATCGATCTTCAATTGTCAAAAAGTAAATGCCTGATGAGAGCAACGAAATATCAATTTGATTTCTAAAGGGCGACGAATAAACGG
This sequence comes from Bacteroidota bacterium, assembly GCA_016194985.1. Classification (GTDB taxonomy): domain Bacteria; phylum Bacteroidota; class Bacteroidia; order B-17B0; family Aurantibacillaceae; genus UBA4416. The sequence continues at coordinate 4,432 of JACQAK010000089.1, read as the reverse complement.
TTTGCCCTAAAGGATTTTTAATTCGAATAGTTGAATTTTGCAATTGATTTTGTTCATTGCTAATGTTTAGGATAGAGTTGGCGGGGTTGGGATAAATTAAGATTTCTTTTTCAGAGCGGAGTTTATCATTAATTCCATTAAGTAAACGAGATATAAATGAAACTGTTTGATAGGAATTTGAAATGGAATCATTTGGGTAATACGAAACAGATTGTAAAATGAAATTGTACGGAAATATTCTTTCGTCAATAGCTAGAGGAGACCATAAAAATGTTAATGTGCTTTTTAACGTATTATTTTTTAAAATACTAATGTTAGGACTTGTTTCAAAAAAATCGATGGGGTATGTTATTAGTTTTATTGAATCTGCTGACAAATCAGTGTAAACTACAGAAAAAGAATATGTATTGCCCGCAGTATATACAATTTCTTTAAAATTATTAGCACTAACAGATATATGATTAATACTATCATAGATATAAGACGGATTTTGATTTATAACTTCAAATTTGTAGTGATGTATTGAAGATTCAATATTGTTACCATCTTTATACATATTTGTGTTTATAACAAATGAATATGCCCCTAAAGTATCAGGATTTAACCATTGTAGTTCTCCACTAGTTCTATTTATTTTAACTCCAGACGGTAGGTATAAGTTATAGGCATTTAAGTTATTGACAAAAGCATGGGTAATACTGTCATATTCTAGTGCATTATTTGTTGATGTAACGGTGTTAAAGTTAAACGGTTTATTTTTATATATTTTTAGAGCGGGAGTATTATATTGTAAATAAGAATCGTTATGCGGATAAAAGCTATTTAAAACAACATTTGCAGACAGGAAAAAGTAGGTTGTATCATATGTGCCTAAATTTTTTATTGATTGATTGATAATTGTATCTATGTACGAAACTTCATAAGTTCCACAACCATATGCATGAGTTGTGGTGTATATGCTTTTAGTAATATGATTCCCTATATTAAGGCTAGTATAGCGTTTAATATATCCTTGTGTTCCATCTCCAAAATATATAAAAATCGAATCTTTTGAATTATATTTTGTAGAGATATCTACTTTAATGCCATAATATGTTGATGGACAACCTCCTACAAGGTGTTGATATGAAATATCTCCTGAAATATATTCTATATTTTGAGAAGACATTGATTTAATGAAATAGAATAAATATATAAGTAAATGTTTTTTCACTAAATGTATTAAAAGGAGCATATTACTATGCTCCTCTTTATTAATTAATTATTAATTTTTGCGTAGTAAGTTTGCCATTATCATTAATTTTAACAATGTATGAACCTTTTGCAAAATTTGAAATATCAAGTTTAATAAAATTACTATTAATATTTTGCTTTTCAAATACTTGTTGACCAATAATATTGTAAATTTCTATATTATACTTTGAGCTGGATTTATACTGAACATTTAAATAATTGCTAGCTGGGTTTGGATAAATAAATAAATCGTTATTTAATTCTTGCTTTAATTCTCTAACACCTACTAAGGAAGTCGCAATATTGAATTGAGCTATAAAACCATCTAATGATGATGCTTTGTTTTGAGTATAACCTGAGCCTGGAATTTGAGGAAATCCAATTAAGCTTTTTGCACTACCAACAATGTAATATTTATTGTCATTCGTAGCAACATTAGATAAAATCTGATCATCTCTAGTTGATGCAGAGCCTGAATTTGTTCCGCCGAAATATGATGTCCAAATAAAATTGAAATTAGCATCCATTACGGCAAAAAAACCATCATTCGATACATCTTGTCCATCACTATTACTTGATTGAACAAAAGCTGTAGAAGCATTACTTCCATTAAATGGCATATCGTTACCTGCTGTTATAAACGGAACAAATAATTTATTGTTTTTGTAATGAATATCAAAACTTCCTTCATTTGCAGTGCCTCCAAAATAAGTGTCTGAAATAAGTTGATTTGTAGAATTAAATTTTGTTAAAAATGCATCACCTAATGGTCGCGAAAAATAAGAACCTAAACCAAAAAAACTTGTATTATTAATTCCAAATGAATTACCAGAAATAAATGAAGCCGTTGATTGGGTTTCTCCTGAAACATAAATATTATCATTATTATCAACTGTTATAGCATGAACGAAGTCATCATTATTCCCACCATATAATGTCGACCAATCTAATGTTCTATTTTCTCCAGAAAATCTTGCAATAAACCCATCAAATGTTCCATTAAAGGAGTCATCATAATACGCGCCACTACCAAAATCAACAGCGTCATAATATGCACCTGTGCCGTTATTAACCGAACCAGATATTATTAAATCATTAATTGAATTAAAAGCTATTTTTTCAATTATTGGGCCATTTGAACCAAAAAATGTTGACCAAATAAGATTATGATTTTTGGAAAATTCTGCTATAAAATATGCCCCTCCTGACGATATTGGAAAGGAGTTGTTGTATGCTCCAGATGGTGTTATTATAGGAAATCCATTGTCAATTCCAGTAACAAATAAATTATTATTACCATCTAGTCCTATATCATAGGATCTTGCTATCCATCCATTTCCACCAAAATATGTAGACCATGTCAACTGCCCATTATTATCAAAAGATACAATTGCAATATCTTGAGGAGAATGTCCAACTGTTGTCGCATTAACATTATCATAATAAGCTCCACTAATTGTTGAAGCGTGTACTGGAAAATTAGTGCTTAAAGTACCAAAAGCTGAATAAGAATTACCTAAATTGTCAACTTCTATTCCATGTGGATTAAAGTCGCACTCATTCAAACTTCCTCCAATGTATGTTGCCCACATTCTTGTTCCCGTATTGCTAAATTTTACAAAAACAGCATCACTATTTCCATTATTTATACCTTGGGTAGCTCCTACACTTACTGGAAAATTACTACTTATTGAATATCCTGTTACCCAAACATTATTAGAACTGTTAGTTTTTACATCATAAAATACATCATCACTTCCTCCGCCATAAAAAGTTGACCAGGTCAAATTTTGAATTGCTGCCGATGAAGTAGTACCATTCCCCTGATCCACCTCAATCACCAAGGTCAATGAAGATGTATAAGCCCCGTCATTAAATTTGTATTTATTGGCGGCTCCGTTGGTGGTCCAGTCAGGAGTCCAGCCGGTTACCGCAACCGTGGCATTACCTGTAGTTAGTTGGTAAGCCGTTGGTCGGTCAAACGTTAAATGGCCAATGCTGCTATTAATAGATAAAGCATTGCTGGTGCCATCCAGTGTAAAAGAAGAAGCTCCATTGAATTGCATCTGTATATCCCTGATATCTCCACCCGGCTTGATAATAAAATAATATTTAATGCCGTTTTGATTGGAACTGCACATTAAATCTATATTATTATATAAGTTTTGGGTAATCAATCGTTGGTTACCAAATACTCCTGTTACACCATTACTATCCAGATGCCCTAAAAAATAATTCAGATAACCGTCTTTTTGTTTATCCAAAGGATATATTTTAGAACTCTCGTCACAACCAGGAAAAACCAGATCAATACGATGCAATGTATCGCTTGTAGCAGCTATTGTATCTATTCTTGCAAATACAAAACTCTGGCTGGTATTTTTAAAATAAAAAGCCGGATAAGTATTATTGGTATAATATTTAATATCGGGCACCGCTGTATATGTTGTATCTACTATCTGTCCCCTGTTGGCATAATACATAAAATTAGGAGAAGGTGCCTCTCCATTGCAATCGGTTGGCGTAATAACATCCCGTTGCACATATCTTACTGTTACATATTCATAGGTTCCGGGAGCAATTTCGCTTTGCCCCGAAACAATAACATTATTTAAAGAGTCAAGAGTCATATTAGTGGCCTTATCGTTTGTTGAGTTTCCATCCGATGTTACTTCCCATAACTTAGTTCCGCTACTATTATATTTTACAGTATAATAGTCTTTATTATCCAGTGTATTGGTATGGTATCCCGTTATGTAAATATCATCATTAGCATCGATCACCATATCCATAGACTCATCATCTCCATTAAGAGTATCGTTATAGTATTTAGTCCATTGCATAACACCACTGGAATTCAATTTTATAGTTACCATATTCCGCCCTTGTGTGGCACTTTTTGTAAAGCCGGTTACATAGATATTATTGGAAGCATCAACCACCACCGATTTTGCCACATCATCTAAATTATCAATGCCATTAAATGTATAGGTCCATAGAGTAGCTAAGGTGTAATCTATTTTTTGAACATATATATTATCTCCTTGCCCTGATACAGTAGCTGCGCCAACAAAGATACTATTGCCCGCATGATCGTTTACTAAATCAGTAACAACTGTTAAGCTGGATGTTGACGTTGTTGATCCCGAACCCGTATAGGTTATAGAGCCGGTGGAAGGAGATAAAAGAATAGTGGCTG
>JACQAK010000088.1 GCA_016194985.1 Bacteroidota bacterium | reverse complement strand
CATGCCAATGTTAACCGCTACGTGGAAGAACAAAACGGAAGCGACTCCATATCCGTAGATCCGGCTGAAAGGGGAGCGTTGTCTTTCGGCCATAAAGATTACCCGGATAATTAAAAATAATTCAAGCATAATGACTACACTTGAACCAAGAAAACCCCATTCTTCGCCAACTGTACAAAAGATAAAATCGGTATCCTGCTCCGGTACAAAATCGTATTTGGTTTGCGTGCCCTGTAAGTAGCCTTTCCCGAAAAAACCACCTGAACCTATGGCTATTTTTGCCTGGTTTACATTATATCCTTCTTTTTTTAAATCAACAGTACCTCTTCCCAATAATACATCAATTCTTATACGTTGATGGTCTTCGAGGTGATTGTAAACATAATTGGTACCTAGTACAACACCACTGGCCGTGCCAAAAACAATGGCAACAATGATCAGGTTTTTTCGTGATCGTTTGATGAATAAAAAAGACAGGAGAGCAATAATACCTAATGCAATGATTAATGTTTGCGATTCAACTACCAGCGATAATACAAACAGCAAAGCGGATAATAATCCGAAAATTAAAAAATTTACAGATAGTCCTTCCCGATATAATGTGATGATAAAGGCAATAAATACAATGGCCAGACCCGTTTCGTCCTGCAGTACTTTAATGATTAGTAATGGTAAACCCAATATAGCCACTGCAAAAATGGTGTTCTTGTAATTCTTTATTAAGTCGGACAGGCGATTTCGACGCAACGTTTCTACTTCGATATTCACATTACTTAAATATTTGGCTAAGGCCAGATTAGTAGCAAATTTCATAAATTCGGCAGGCTGTATACCAAATGGCCCTATTCCAAACCAGGAGCGACTCCCTTTAATTTCCCTCCCCACATAAGGAACGGCAATACAGGCTAGTAATAAAAACGCATAAAAGAAATAAGCAAATACGGTATAAAACCCGGCATCAATAATTAAAATAAGAATGGCAATAAAGGCGGCGCTTCCTATCCAAACTAATTGCATACCGTATTTTTGAGTGGTATCAAAAATGTTTTTATGCTCTTCGTTATAAACAGCCGCATAAATATTAAGCCAGCCCATCAATACCAGTATGGCATAGGTTAGAATGGTAATTCTGTCTACTCCAAAAAATAATTTATGTTCGTTCTGTCTCATTAATGATGTCCTGAGCCTAATAAGTTTTTTCTATTGATTAAATCGGCAGCAATAATTCGTTTTTCAAGATCCGGACGGGTTACTTTCCCTGTTAAATATTTTTCTACCATTAAACTGACAATGGGGGCCGACCAGGTTCCGCCAAACCCTGCATTTTCAACTAAACATACGATTGCAATTTTTGAATCATATCGCGGTGCAAAACAGGAAAATACGGCATGCGAATCCCCGTGCGGATTTTCGGCTGTTCCTGTTTTTCCACATGCAACAACGCCCGGTATTCGTGATGCCGAGCCGGTTCCGGCATCAAAACATTTTTGCATTCCATCATGTACAACATCATATGCTGCCTGACTTTGTACATAGGTTAAATGTTTTTCTTTATATTTTTTGTCGAGCGCTTTTTCCATACCAACTCCTTTTATACAATGTGGAGTATAGTAAAAGCCTCTGTTGGCAATGGCAGCAACTACATTGGCCATTTGTAAAGGCACCAGGGTTAATTCGGCCTGACCAATTCCTAAGGAAACAACGGTATTGCTTCTCCAGTGATTTCTTCCAAATACCTTATTATAATATTCTACTGACGGAACATTTCCCGGTTTATCGTAGGGTAAGTCGGTGCCTAATTTGGTGTTAGGTCCGAATGATCTTACGGCCTCCCGCCAGTGATTGTAGCCATTTTCAAAAATAGGATATGCTTTTTGATTGGTAATGGCACAAAATACATAGCTGAAATATGAATTGCAGGAGGTTGCTATGGCTCCGGGTAAATCAACTCCGCCATGGGGATGGCATTTAGGATGCCCGCCCATTGGAGGATAACCACGATTACAAGGGAAAGATGTAGAGCGCGAAATAAGATTGTCCTGCACGGCAATTAAGGCATCTATTAATTTAAAGGTGGAGCCCGGTGGATACATGGCCATCAGAGCCCTGTTAAAGAGGGGAAGGTTAAGGGAATCGTAATACAACCGGGTGAAATTCCGGGAGCGTTCTTTTCCTCCCACTAATAAATTAGGGTCGTAGGTAGGGCTTGAAATTAAACACAAAATTTCGCCTGTTGCGGGTTCAATAGCAACAATGGCTCCTTTTTTTCCTGTCATTAATTTTTCTCCATATTCCTGTAAATCTATGTCAATACTACTGAATAATGGTTTTCCGGCAATGGCGGCTGTATCATATAACCCGTTCATATAACGGCCTTTGGTTTTATTATGTACATCAACCATAACAATCTGGGTTCCTTTTTTTCCGCGTAATTCTTCTTCGTAGGAACGTTCAATACCACTAATACCAATATAATCACCTTCTTTATAGTAGGGGTCTTTGGCGGCTTTATCTTTACTTACCTCACCTACATAACCTAATAAATGCGCTGCTACAGGACGGGGATAACGTCTAACGGTTCGGGACTGTACGTCAAACCCTTTGAACCGGTAAAGTTTTTCCTGTAAGGCAGCATATACTTTTGGAGACAATTGCTTTTCGAAGATACTTTCTTTACGAGGTGAATTGGGGGCCTGCACCGCTTTTTTCATCCGGCGCAAAAAATCTTCCTTTGTAATTTCCAGCACTTTGCAAAGAGCCATGGTATCACAGCCTTTTACCAGTTTTGGAGTTACCAGTAAATCATAGGATAATACATTTTGAACCAGTAATTTGCCATTTCTGTCAAATATATATCCTCTCAGAGCATACTCTGTTCTTGATTTTAAGGCATTATTACGGGCCTGTAAAGTATATTGCTCATCTATTATCTGAATGTAGAATAATCTGGAAATATAAATCAATGCCACTAAAATAAAGAAGCCGCTTATGATAAATTTTCTGTCAGAAAGATGAGAATTGTTGTTCATTTATTTGTTTCTATCCGCTTTATAAAATAAAAATTGAACAATGTAAACAAAACAAAATGTGCCAATGGTACTAAGAAGTACCCTTAATAAGGTTCTGAAGAATTCATCAAATCTGAATATTTCCAGGTAGAAGAAAAATAAATGATGAATGAATATGATTATTGCCGAGTAGGTAATAAACCAAACGGGTCCCATAGATTCAACATTTGGAATTAATCCGGGGTCGTATCCCTCGCGAGGTGATAATAATTTTAAGATATAATATCTGGCAAAGCCTATCATTGTACATGCTGCAGCATGGATGCCCGCAGTATCGTAAAACATATCAATGGTGAGACCAATAAAAAAGGAGGCAAACAGCACAACCAGTTTAGGCGTTTCAAAGGGTAGTAACAAAATAAATAAAACATAAGGGAATAAAATAATATACGATCCTAAACGAATGTTTTGAACGATCAGCACCTGAAGAAGGACTAATACAATAAACCGGACACTATTTCTGATGAGGTTATTTATCACTTTGTACCTGCGATTTAATTTCTAAACTATCCCGTTCTGTTTTATAGTTATATTTTATAACCGAAACATGATTTACTTTTTTGAAATCGGCACTCAATCTTACTTTAACTGTATAAAAGGATTCATTAGGGCGTTGCTCATAACTCTCTACAAAACCTACAAGAATACCTTCAGGGAAGATACCGGATAGTGAACTGGTAATTACAGTGTCTCCCTTTTTTATTTTTGCATGCGTTGGAATGTCTGTCAGGTTAGAGAAACGATAATCGGAGCCATCCCATATCAAAGGGCCGTAAGATGCATCTTTTTTAAGTTGGCAGTTTACTCTTACATCTTTATGCAAAATAGACATAACCGATGAGAAATTCTCAGAAACGTCTTTCACAATTCCGATAATACCATCACTTGTAATAACGGCCATATCATTGGTAACACCCTGAGCTGATCCGATATTTAAGGTTAGATAATTATTTCTTTTATTAACGCTGCTGTTAATGGCTTTACCGCTCATGAATTCATATTCCTGTTTATAAAGGGTATCATGAACCGTATAGGTCTTTAAAGGGATGGCAGCATAACCTAATTTGATTCTGTTCAACAAAAAGGTATTCATTTTTGCTAAGCGCTCGTTCTCGTCCTTTAATAACAGGTATTCTTTGGCATCAGCTTCCACTTCATATACTTTCGCGCTTATTTTGTTGGAAGAATTTAAAAGACTGGATCCCTGATAACCGTTATTTTTAATCAGGATTAAAAAACAAATAATTTCTAATAACAGAAACACAAAAAAGAAATTGTTTCTGTATAAAAAATTTAAGAGGTTCTTCATTCCTGGTGATGTATACGGTTGCGAGTGATTAAAATTTAAGTGCTATTCCGCCTTGTATTGGAGCCGACATATCCCAACCTAACTCAGAATACACTCCAAAGTTTTTAGTGAAATAATAGCGGATACCTACTGTAAAAGCTTCGTAAACGCCTGATCCGGCAACTGCCGATTTAGTAGATCCGTTAGGATTATTCGTAGTTTGGGTGTAGGAATTAATATTAAAACCTAAGCCAATGCTGGCATAGCAATCAAATTTTTCTTTTGTAAAAAAGTGATAGGTCCCTCTTGCTCCAATGGTAATCTTTTTATATGAATCTGTTTCGGTATACAATGTTCGGTAGCCGTTGTAATAATCGTTGTAGTAATCATTAAACACTACTTTACTGGAACTGTAACCTATTACGATACCGGCACCAACAGAGTGCCCCCATTTAAATTTCACAATACCATAATCACCTTTTAAGATGATTGGACCAACTCCGCTTACTTTGGTTGAAGAGTACCCATTATATGCTACTCTTAAAGAAGTACGATACAAATCAGGAAAGCCATATCCTGCAGTAGCTACAACAGTTCCTTTTTCAAAGGCGGTGTTGTCTTGTGCTTTGGATTGAGTATTCAATAAAAAAATAACGGAAGCCAAAGCTAATAATGATTGTTTTTTCATATTAGTTTATTTAAAAATTATTTAATTAAGAAAGGGAATTTGTGTACATTTTTTAATGCAATACCGGTACCACGTGCTACTGCTCTTAGAGGATCTTCGCAAACATGCACCGGTAATTTTGTTTTTAACGAAATACGTTTATCAAGGCCTCTTAATAAAGAACCACCACCGGCCATATAAATACCTGTACGATAGATATCCGCTGCTAATTCAGGTGGTGTCATCTCTAAGGCGTTTAAGATCGCTTCCTCAATTTTTGAAATGGATTTGTCTAAACAATGAGCAATCTCAACATAACTCACAAATACTTCTTTCGGAATACCACTCATTAAGTCTCTTCCCTGAACAGCATAATCAGCCGGAGGATTTTCAATTTCTGTCATGGCGGCACCTACTTCAATTTTTACTTGCTCAGCACTACGTTCGCCAATTAAAATGTTATGTTGACGGCGCATATATTCTTCGATGTTTGCATTAAAGTCATCACCCGCAATACGGGTTGATTTATCGCACACAATACCACCTAAAGCAATAACGGCAATTTCGGAAGTACCACCACCAATATCAATGATCATATTTCCCATCGGTTCTTCCACATCAATCCCCATCCCAATAGCAGCAGCCATCGGTTCATGGATCATATAAACTTCTTTAGCACCGGCATGTTCGGCACTGTCACGTACCGCACGTTTTTCTACTTCGGTGATACCACTGGGGATGCAAATAACCATTCTTAAGGATGGTTTAAAAAACCTATTTCCGGGATTGATCATTTTGATCATTCCTTTGATCATTTCTTCTGCTGCCTGGAAATCGGCAATAACTCCGTCACGTAACGGACGAATGGTTTTAATGTTTTCGTGGGTTTTACCATGCATCATTTGCGCCTGTTTACCAACCGCAATTACCTTACCTGTCGTTCTGTCAACTGCTACAATACTAGGTTGATCAACCACTACTTTCTCATTATGAATAATAATAGTGTTGGCTGTACCTAAGTCAATCGCAATATCTTGAGTTAAAAAATCAAAAAGAGCCATACGTTTAATTAGTTAATTTGTTTATGTGACAATTAGTCAATGTTTGTTTATGTTTTTTAAATAGGCAAATTATCTCATCGACTCATTGCCTCATTGTGTCAATGTTTAAAATGTCTTGTTCCTGTAAACACCATGCTCATACCTTTAGCATTACAGTATTCGATACTGTCTTTGTCTTTGATAGAACCTCCCGGTTGAATAACCGTGTCGATACCAACTTTGTGTGCAATCTCTACGCAATCAGCAAAAGGAAAAAAGGCGTCGCTGGCCATTACTGCTCCTTTTAAATCGAACCCAAATGCTAGTGCTTTATTGATGGCTTGTTTTAAAGCATCAACACGGGATGTTTGTCCGGTGCCGCTGGCAATTAACTGATTGTTTTTAGCAATCACAATGGTATTTGATTTTGTATGCTTTGCTAATTTATTGGCAAATAACAGGTCTTTAATCTGAGCTTCAGTAGGTGCAACGTTAGTAACAACGGTTAAATCTGATGCTGTTTCACTTTTCGCATCTTTATCCTGCTCAACAATACCGTTTAATAAGGTTCTGATCTGTTTGCCCGGTAAAGCAACCGGTTTTTGAACCAATATGATACGGTTGTTTTTTGATTTCAATAGCGTTAAGGCTGTTGCCGAATAACTTGGTGCAATCACTACTTCACAAAACAGTTTGTGAATTTCTTCTGCGGTTTCAAAATCAATTTCGGTATTGCTGATTAAAATACCACCAAAGGCAGATACCGGGTCTCCTGCTAATGCATCCAAATAGGCATTCACTAGTTTTGGGCGACTTGCCACGCCGCAGGCATTATTATGTTTTAAAATGGCAAAGGTTGGCTCTTTTGTAAAATCAGCTATTAAGTTAACAGCAGCATCAACATCTAATAAATTGTTGTAGGATAATTCTTTTCCGTTTAATTTTTCGAACATGGCATCCATGTCTCCATAGAAAACACCCTTTTGGTGAGGGTTTTCGCCATAGCGTAATGTTAACCCATTATTGATGCTGTTCTTTAAAATAGGTAACTGTTCGGTTGAATTAAAATAATTGAAAATAGCGGAGTCGTAATGGCTGCTCATAGCAAACGCTTTGGCAGCAAAGGTTTTACGATCAGTAATATCTGAGAACCCGTTTTTGTCATTCAGTAAATGAAGCAAGGATGCATAATCATTTCTTGAAGAAACGATCACAACATCATTATAATTTTTTGCTGCTGCCCGGATCAGTGAAATACCGCCAATATCAATTTTCTCGATAATGTCTTCTTCAGAAGCGCCGCTGGCAAGGGTTTCTTCAAATGGGTATAGATCCACAATTACCAGATCAATAGTGGGTATTTCATGTTGCTCCATTTGAGCCACATCAGTGTCTAATTCTCGGCGTCCTAAGATACCTCCAAATATTTTCGGATGTAATGTTTTTACACGTCCGCCCAAAATCTCCGGAAAAGAAGTTAATCCTTCCACTGATTTTACAGGTGCTCCAAGGTTTTCTATAAAAGTTTGAGTACCACCGGTGCTGTATATCGTTACTCCTAATTCGTTTAATTTTTTGATAACAGGCTCTAAATTGTCTTTATAAAAAACAGAAATCAGGGCACTGTTTATTTTCTTTAAGTTGCTCATAAATTGTAGTAAAACACAAAGATAATTGTTCGAAGGGCATCTGGGAGCTTTGTTGAAAAGTGCTTAAAAATGTATGAAAATCAATTAATAACAAGTTTTTAACAATCTGCTTTTAATCGAAATTTCTCACTTTTAAAGTCTTTTTTTCTACTTTTAAATAATGTTAGATAAACTCGAATTATTGGATAGGCAATTGTTTTTGACAATTAACGGTTGGCATGCTCCTATGGTTGATAATGTAATGTATTATGTGTCTCAGATCTGGGTGTTTGCCCCGGTTTTTGTGTATTGGTTATACATGGTTTTTAGTCGGTATGGGCTAAAAAAATTATTGATTTTATTGGGTTTTTTGGGATTATTGGTTTTGTTAACCGATCAAACGTCTAATATCACCAAGCATGCTATTAAGCGCTACCGTCCTACTCATAATCTCGAAATACAGTCACAGGTGCATACGGTAAACGATTACAAAGGCGGCATGTATGGTTTCTTTTCGGGGCATTCTACCAATTCGTTTGGTGTAGCGATGTTGTTGTTTTTGATTTTTAGTAAGGAGTCAAAGCTATTCAGGGCTTCGTTTTTTGTATGGGCAGGTATTACGGCCTATTCCCGCATTTATCTTGGGGTACATTATCCATCCGACATATTTGTGGGATTTATAGTAGGACTGTTTTGGGGTTATATGGTCTATCGTCTGATTCAATTTACGTTTAAGCAACAATTTCACGAAACCGTTGAAGTATAATGATAAAGCCATTTTTAATAAGCATCTTATTCAGTTTAACTCTTGGGGCTCAGGTGCCGGAAACAGATGTATGGCTCTTTAAAGTTGAAAAAAAAGAAGGGAAATATATCTTCACAAACCCTTTAAATGTAACGCATAGAGCTGGCTACGACAATCAACCGGCATTTAGCTTGGATGACAAATCTATTTTGTATGTATGCATTGATTCTACCAAACAAGCAGATATTTATCAGTATTCCATTTCAAAAAAAACAACCGTTAATTTAACCAGATCGCAGGTAAGCGAATATTCACCTACCGTTATGCCCGGCGGGGTGGGTTTTAGCGCGGTAGTGGTTGAAAAAGATTCGGCTCAGCGGTTGTGGCAATTTAATGGCGATGGTAGTTTTAAACAAATAGTGCATGAAGGAACAGATTCTATTGGCTATCATACCTGGTTAAATGCAGATACGGTGTTGTATTATAAATTAACAGAGCCACATTCGTTAAGAGTGCTGGATCTGAGAACAAATAAAGATATCTGGATCTGTAATCATCCAACAAGGGCATTTAAAAAAATCGGAAGCAGTTCTAATTTTATCTATGGTACTAAGGATTCTGTGTCTACCCGGTTTAGAATGTATAACCCGGCCTTGCGTGAGAGTTCTGTTTATGCTACTTATCCTTCGCTTAATGAAGATTTTATCTGGCATCCGGAGTTAGGACTCATTAAATCAGAAGGGGCCGATTTAATGAGGTATAACGAGCCAACAAAAACATGGGAACCATTATTTTCTTTCTCTGCTTTGGGAATTAAAAAAATTACCCGTTTTGTATTTGATTCAAAAACCAAACAACTAGCAATTGTGAGTAATTTATAATGTCGTTATGATAGCATCAAAACAAATAGGAATGTTTTTATATTCAACCGATAAGTCAAAATTAAACCTTGACTATATCCATCATTTTTTAAGTAAAGAAAGCTACTGGGCAAAGAATATTCCCATTGACATTGTGAAACAATCTATTGATGGAAGTTTATGTTTTGGTGTTTATCACAGTGGCAGGCAAATAGGCTTTGCCAGAGTAATTACCGATTATGCTACTTTCGGCTACCTTGCCGATGTGTTTATCGATAGAGATTATAGGGGGCAGGGACTTAGTAAAGAGTTAATGAAATTTATCATGGAACAGGACGTGATTAAAAAACTTCGTCGCTTTATGCTGGCAACATTAGATGCCCATAGTTTATACGCTCAGTTTGGTTTCGAAAGCCAGGAAGGGAATAAGCGCTTAATGGGCATTAAATTTTTTGAAGAATATTAACTACAACATTTCATTACTCATCTCAATTTTTTTCATTGATTTTAGCTGCCATATATCTTTTAGTGTGTTGTTTTTTAATCAGCAGAATTTCTTTCTTTAAAGATCAACAATTAACATTAAAACTCATATGGACTATTTTGATTGTCAAGTGTTTGGGATGCGCAGCCTATTACTGGGTTTATTTTTGCTATTATCCTGCAGGGTTTAATGGAGACAGTGCTTCTACATTAAATGATGCAAAGATCATATACAATGCATTGCCTGATCATCCTGTGGATTTTTTTAAGATGATTTTCGGGTTGCACTCCGAATCAGATACGGATCCTTTGTATGAACCCTATTTCAAAGCCATTGAAAAATGGGGTAGAGCGGATATCACCTCGGATTTCTTTTTAAATGATAACCGAACACCTATCCGGATCAATGCAGTTATTATGTTATTTTCGTTTGGGAAGTATGCCGTACATGCTTTAGTAATGCTGTTAATTTCCTTTGTAGGGCAGTTTGCTTTTTACAAAGCGCTTAAAGACTATTTTCCAAAAAAGGAGTTATTACTGGCTGCTATTATTTTCTTAGCCCCATCTGTTTTATTCTGGACGTCAGGTGTATTAAAGGAGCCTATAGCTATAGGTCTTTTAGGATTGTTTACCTATTCCTACTTTAAATTAATTATCCATCAGGAACTGAAGCTAAAATACATGTTGCTCTTTGTGCTGTCCCTTTTAATGTTCTTAATTATCAAACCTTATATCATTGTCTTATTATGTGTGCCTTTGGTTCTTTTTACTATTGTAAAACGGTATCAGATAAAACGAGTGGTATTGTTTTATATAAGTTCATTGATCATTGTTTATGGGGTCGGTATTTTGAGTTTGAAGTTTATATTTCATAAGGATGTATTAAATACGATCGTTGTACGTCAAAATGATTTTGTGAGTTTAAGTAAAGGTGGACGCTTTTTCATTAAGGATGATAAATATGTTAGGTTTGAATATAACGACACAACTCATTTCCATAGAGTGGATTCTATTCATGAGTTATACCAATTAAACAGACATTCGGCTTTCATGTATTGGAATACACACAATCTGAGAGATACCATATATGAAACCAATAACAAAGACACTTCCTATTTTACCTTAAGAGCTGTTTGCGCGCCATCAGGCTCTGCTATTTATATGGATAGGCTTCAATATTCATTTTCGTCTTTTGCTAAATTAATTCCGCAGGCTTTTTTTAATGTATTATGCAAACCGTTTTTTTATGATAGCCGTTCTATATTGGAATTAATGGCCTCCGCAGAGAATTTACTGATGGTACTGTTTTTTGCCTTTTGTTTTGCATTTAAAGCCAAACAGGCACCCGATAAAAACATGTTGTTATGTTGTTTGTCTATCGTTATCTTTTCATTTATTTTAATTGGCATTACAACTACCGTAACCGGTGCTATTGTACGGTATAAGGTTCCGTTCATCCCTTTTTTACTGATGATTCCATTGTTGTATCTGGATATGTCCGTTTTTAAGAAGATTCCTTTTGTAAGACATTTAGTTAAATAGTTATATTTGTTTAAAGCATTAATTGATATTATGGGTTTTATTTTTAGTCATTTATTTCGTAGGAAACCGGTAACAGCTATTACAGACGTTGAGGGGCATGGAACAGGCCTGCATCGTGTGTTAACGGTGAGAGACCTAACCTTTTTTGGGATAGCCGCCATTATTGGTGCGGGTAGTTTTAGCAGTATTGGTTCTGCTTGTTTTTCGGGAGGACCGGCGGTGATCTTTTTATTTATCATTTGTGCTATTGCCTGCGGATTTACGGCTATGTGCTATGCTGATTTTGCAACACGTGTTCCGGCATCAGGAAGCGCTTACACTTATGCTTATGTATCGTTTGGCGAGTTAGCCGCCTGGATCATAGGCTGGGCTTTATTGATGGAGTATTCGATTGGTAATATCTATGTGGCTTTTTCGTGGAGTGGTTATTTTGTGAATCTGATCGAGAGTTTTGGTTTGCACATCCCTTTATGGTTAACCAATAATTATTCGGATGCTCATCAGGCATTTTTGGATGGCACCGAAGGTAAATTAAGTAATGCCTGGAATTCAGCACCAATCGTTGCGGGAATAAAATTCATCATTGATTTACCGGCCGTGATGATCAATATTTTAGTAACATGGTTGGTATATGTGGGAACCAAAGAATCCCGTAATGCCAGCAATCTGATGGTTATGATCAAACTTGCCATTATCCTGTTGGTTATTATTGTAGGCGCTTCTTATGTGGATATTGATAACTGGACACCGTTTATGCCTAATCAGTTTAGCGGGGTTATGGCGGGCGTATCAGGGGTATTCTTTGCTTATATTGGATTTGATGCCGTATCAACTTTAGCTGAGGAAAGCAAAAATCCTCAACGCGATCTGCCGAGGGGTATGATTTATTCGTTGATTATATGTACCATCGTGTTTATTATCCTGGCCTTGGTACTTACTGGCATGGTGTCTTATACGGCTTTAAATGTATCTGATCCATTAGCGGAAGTGTTTGCATTAAAAGGTGTAAAGTGGATGTTGTTTATTGTTTCTATTGCTGCAGTAGTGGCAATGACGAGTGTGATCCTGGTATTTCAAATGGGTCAGCCGCGCATCTGGATGGCGATGAGCAGAGACGGCTTGTTGCCTAAGAAATTTGCAGAGATTCATCCTAAATACAAAACACCCGCTTTCTCCACCTTAGTTACCGGTTTAGTGGTTGGTATTCCTATCTTTTTTACAACTCCCAAATTTGTATTGGACTTTACAAGTATTGGTACCTTATTTGCGTTTGTATTGGTATGCGGAGGTGTATTGATTTTACCCCGTAATATGGATGCTAAAGAAAAAGGGAAATTTAAAATGCCTTATATCAATGCAAAATATATTGTTCCGTTGATCACGATTCTCTCGTTTATTGTCATTTTTTATAATCATGCCAGTATGATCATGAATGATGATACATCTTATAACGTTCCAATGATTGTATTTTATATTGTATGGATCTTAATAGCGGTGTTCTCATTCATAAAAAACTATTCATTGATTCCGGTGTTGGGCTTATTATCCTGCTGTTATTTACTTACAGGCATGGGCTGGACTAATTGGATGATGTTTGGTGTGTGGTTGGTAATTGGTTTAGTTGTATACCTATTGTATGGGTATAAAAAAAGTAAATTAAACGTTGGGTAATTATTGCTCACGTTTCCCTTTGTGGAAGTAGGGGGAACTATAAAAGGAATATATATTTTCACTTTGCTACAAATCATAGCATAAAGCGCTTGGTTCTTCGTGTAATTTTGCAGTATGAACCATCAGTTATTTTTAAATTCCGATTTACATGGCAGGGCAGCCATTGTGTTTTGTGATGGAGATTATATAGCTTCCATCAAGCAGTACGCCTTTAAGATCAGCTTATTTATTGTAGATGATACTTATGTGGAAGTATTTTATAATGCCCACACTAATAAACTGGAAGATATTGCTATCATGGAACCTGACGAACAGCGCCTGCAATTATATGCAGTAGGAGTGGATATTACCGATGTGTTTAAATAAAGTTAGTGAAGGCCTATAAATCATTCTTTTTAGGGTAATCAAATAAAAACAAATCTCCCTGTTTTACGTTCTTCCAATCTCTCACATTAAAGCGGATGCCCGTAATGCCACAGGTAGGTAATTCCATAGGCAAGGCTTGTGTTAGGTGTTGTGCCACATCACTTATCGTAGGGTTGTGTGCAAATAAAAAAACAGTATCATAGATCGTGTCAATGGCATGAATAACGTTTAAATAGTCGTTTAAAGAACTTTCATACAACTCCTGCTTTATACAGATGTGATTGGCACTATAGTTTAGATGTCTTGCAAAAATCAATGCTGTGCTTATCGCTCTGATGGCAGGACTACTGATAATCAGATCGGGCTTATTGTTAAATTTTGCTGCCATCATATTGGCATTGGCATATCCCCGTTCGTTTAGATAGCGTTCTATATCTTTTAGCTCAGGGTTGCTCCAATCAGATTTGGCGTGACGTATAAGAAAAAGTTGCTTCATGTTTTAGTTATTTTTTTGCGGGATTGTAGCGATCCGTAAGCTGGCCGATGCCGCTTTTGCAAAAGATTGTATCCGCCGGTTGGCGTGCACTCTCTGATTATTTAAAATTTTCCATGGTAATGATTCTTTCGCAAAACGCATATTCTTCTTTGATGGAATTGGAACATACAACGATAGTTTTATGCATGGCATAAGTGGCAATCAACTGTTTGTACCAATCAATAACCGTCGCATCTAAATTAGTAGTAGGTTCATCCAAAAACAATATTGGCGAATCGGCTAAAATAGCCAGCGTTAGCTTTAAGCGTTGCCTCATACCACTCGAAAATAATTTAATGAATTTATCTTTGTGAGCAGCCAGACCTGATAATTCAATCACTTGCGTAATATCAAGGCTCTTTAGAAACGGCTTGTAAATATGCGTATGCTCTATTTGCTCTTGTAAAGTAAAATCTTCTATCAGTTCCAGATAAGGCGATGCCAGACTGATCAGTTTATAATGATCCTCAGCCTCTATCAACGCTCCGTTGTGATAATAAGTAACCGAACCTTCGTTAAGACTCAAATAACCGGTCATGGCTTGCAATAAGGTTGATTTACCGGAACCGTTTAGTCCAAGGATTACTATTTTTTCAGAAGGGTTGATTTCCAGATCTACTTTTCTGAAGATCCATTCCCTGCCAAATTTTTTTCCGGCATGAGTTACTTTTATGGTTATTGGCTTTTGCAAAATAGCTCAGTATAGCATGTAAAAGTAACATTTTTTAGGTTTATTTTACCTATTCTGTTTACCTCTTATCTCCCAATGTTATATCTAAAAATTGTATCTTTAAGCTCTTGAAAATAATTGCACGCATATTCGCTCCTATCTGGAAAACATGGTTCTTTATCGTGTTTGCCTCTTCGTTTTTAGTGCTGTATCCTTTCTTTTTTATTACCATTAAAACCGGGCGTCTGAACACCGCCTTTAAAATTAAACGCATTTGGTCCTATTGTATTGCCTATGGTTCATTTGTGTTCCCGAAGTTAATTTATAAAAGCAAAAGCCGTAAAATGCCTCAGCCCTGTGTGTTTGTTGGAAATCACACCTCTTATCTGGATATTGTATTAAGTACCTTTTATATAGATCATTTGGCTTTATACATGGGTAAAGTTGAGTTATTGAAAGCTCCTTTATTCAGAACTTTTTTTAAAGGAATGGATATTCCCGTGAACAGAAAAAGCATTAAAGATTCGCACCGTGCATTTACCAGAGCAGGTGAGGAGCTGGATAAAGGCAGAAGCATGGTTATTTACCCTGAAGGAACGATCTCCGAGGTAGGTAAATTGAAGCCTTTCAAAAACGGACCTTTTAAATTGGCTATCGAAAAACAGGTGCCGATTGTACCCATTGTTGGTTTAAATCATTGGAAATTGCTTCAAAACGGTGGCTATTTCAAAAGTAACGGACGCTTTGGCATTGCTAAAATTGTTATTTTAGAACCAATTGAAACAAAAGGCATGACTGAAGAAAATTTAGTAGATTTGCGGGAACGCGTTTTCAAATTAATTAACGATACCTTACACGAATACAATGGCACAAAAAATTGATATTAAAACAGTAGATGAAGTAGCACATTTAGCCCGCTTGGAATTTAGCGAAGAAGGTAAAGCTGAAATCCTGAATGATATGAATCGTATGCTGGCTTTTGTAGATAAGCTTAACGAAATGGATACAGATGGTGTAGAACCATTGATATACATGACGGATGAGAAAAACGTGATGCGTGACGATATTCCTCAAGAAACCTTAACGCAAAAAGAAGCATTGAAAAATGCCCCTAAAAAAGATTCGGATTACTTTAAAGTACCAAAAGTAATTGATAACCATTAAACTATATACACCCGACACAAAAGGCCGATTGCTGGAGATCTTTAAAAGCAATATGCCCTTATATTTTGCACAGGAAGAATTGCCTTTGTTTGATGCTTTTTTGGATAGAGACGCTACCGTTCGCGGCCCTTATTCATTGATACTAAAACATAATGAAATTGTTGGTTGCGGGGGGATTGCCTTGAATGAACCAGGTAAATACACAAACGAACCCCATGTTATTATGACCTGGGGAATGGTAGATAACAAACATCATAAGGAAGGGTTGGGTAAGCAACTGCTGCTTCACCGCATTCAACAGGCTCAAGAACATTATCCCGGAATTAAAATTGCTTTAGGAACAACCCAGCATACCTATCCTTTTTTTGAGAAATACGGTTTTAAAACGGTGGCCTATGAAAAAGACCACTGGGGTAAAGATCTGGATTTATATCAAATGGAATTATTATAAAAAATGAGAGCCTTTGTTATACCAATACTTTTTGTAGCCTATCTAATTTGGATATTATACAGAGCTATAATTAAAAGAGATTTAAAACAACATTTCAATGATGTGTATTTAGGAATTTTCTTCTTTTCTATCTGGGCCGTTATTTTATACTTTATCTATAAGTAATTCTTCTACTTGATGATGTAACTTCTTGAGTAATCGGTTGTACAAGAACAGTGTAGGTTTTAAATCATTTTATTAAAATGAGTTGGGCGTGTCCGCGAAAAGCGAACCGGTCCGACAGCTGGCGGATCGCTTGCCCCCCACAATAAATTAATTTACTTCTTCAAATTATCTAATTGTTTCTTAAACGCTTCCCAATCAAAGTTCCAGGGGTCTGTTTTTCTTACGGGTGCTATATCACTGTGCCTTAGCACATATTTAATGGAATATCGTGTTTTGATATTGTTTACTAAGTTAAGTAACGCTTTGCTTTGTTCTTCTGTTGGACTCTCGGTGTAAGAAGTCATAAGCTCAATGCCAATGGAGCAGGAGTTTACATTGGTAGTACCATCCGGTAAACTGCTTTTTCCGGCATGGTATGAATTATCTTTCTCGTCCACTAACTGATATATTTTTCCATCACGCCCAATCACATAATGTGCCGACACTCCATACGTAGAGAACTGTTTGATCACTAAATCAATGTCATATTTATCTCCACCAGAGTTATTGAAGGTAGAATGCACGATGACTGTATTTACACTACGTCCGGGGTTTGTTGCAAAACCAAAGCTCACTTTTTTATTGATAATATTAAGACTATCACTTGCTGATGCTGAAAAATTCAGTACGATTAAAAAGATAATAAGATTTGAAATTGATTTCATTGTCATGAATAATATTGACTTTAAAGATAGCTGGATTTATTTTATTTACAATAAGTGATAAGTTATATAGTGTTAACGGCAACGCTACATAGTAAGTTATGATGCGGATAACATAAACAGCACTTATTGTAATACTATTTGAAGAAATACTGCGAACATATGTCTGATTACACTGTGCCCGTTAATAGCTAGTTGTATTGGTAGGGTTCCTGGTTGTATGCCATTGTTCGGATGTTTTCAATGACTTGTTTCATATAAAGTCGCCAAAATGTTTTTGCAAACAACCAATTAAACGGGTATAGCACCGGAATTTCTGAATGTAATATGTAAGTGTATTCTACTAAAATTTTATTTGGTTCTATTTCCGTTGTGGCCCATTTCCCTATGAATTTTGAAAAACCAAACATAAAAGTGGTGAAACCGCTTAGCTCTATTATCCAATATTTGTTTTCAACGCGCTCAACTACTTTGTCAGAAAACGCTTCACCTTCCTGATAGGTTAACGATTTGGCAACAATTATTTTTTTACTGCTTCCTGTTTTGCCCCAATCTTCATTGCCAATAGTATGTGTAACTTTTGGCATTATGCCGAGATAACCTGTGTGAACTTTTGATACATCACAAAGTATAGCCGTCTTAAAAGCTCGTTCTAAGTTACAGTTGAATATTGTTTTTACCTGTACTTTTGTTTGCACGTGCTGTTGAAAGTTAAATGTATTAATTGCGGGAAATGTATTAAAGATAAAAATTTAGTTGATATTCATAAAATGTATATATGTCTATAGAGCAGTATTTATTGCAAATGCTTATGCTTCTTCCCGCATTACTGGTAGGTGCTGTTATAAGCTGCCGTTATTTAGTTCTTGTTCGAGTAGCAAGTACTTATCAAGTTTTGATTTGATTAATGAGTGAAATTCAATCTCGAAGTAAGCATAAATGTCATGATTCAGTGCGTAGTCATAGTACTTTCCATTTGTCAGTCCAAACATATGATGTAGTTTTAGCAATTCTGTTTTTATGTCACGATTCTGGGATAACAGTTCTTGTAGAAAAATATTTAACTCATTAATAGTATTTTCTAACTCTCCAATTGTCTTATTTTTTATATTGCTATACTCTGCGCTCGTTTTTATCCATTTATCATTTTTAAATAATTCTGGATTTATTTCTGATGTCTTAAATGAAACTAATTTTTCCAGGTAGTCATTATTTTCGTTAATGATCTTTTCTATTAGGTCTTTCATTGTGTGTCTTCGTTTGCTACTAACCTTTTCCCCAGGTGCTGTTAGCGTTTCGTTGTTTATTGCCCTCAGAATTGTAAACTAATAATTTATCATATGCTTTGTCCAAAGGTTAATAGATTGTTGTCAGGATCAAGAATAGCAAATTCTTTCTGCCCCCATGGTTTTGTTTCTAAATTGCCGTTTGGGTGGATTTGAACTTTATTATCCAAAAGTGTTTGGTAAAGTTTCTCTATGTTATTTGTTCTTATATAAATTTGTCCATAGTTCTCTTTTGGGTCAAGCTTCTGATGCTCAAAAAAGTGAATTTCTATTTTGTCTTTTCCTACGATCAAATAATTGTCATATTCTCCAAGGAGTCTAAAACCCAATCGGTGGGTGTAAAATTCTTTCGTCAAAGATTTGTCACGCATTGGTAATTTAGGGTTGATGTCTGTAAGCATAATTCTGAAGTTTTTTTGTTAATTATCACAGGTCATTGTCATCCCTTACAATGACCGATAACGTTTTCGCGGTTTGTTTCGGCCGTTTTGAAACCGTTGTCCACGGAAACGTTTAAATAAAGATACAAATGTTGTTAAGTAATTGCAAAGCAAAAATTAAAAAAGTTTCTACCGCTTTTGCAATTGCTTTGATGTCTGCAAGCGTGAGTTGTAGGCGCTGTTATGTGCTGTGCTTATTTTGTCTAAAACACTATGGCTTTACATTTGTGCACTAACGTAGTAAATTATTTTGTCTTTTGGGTTAACAAATATAAGTTCTGCGGCTGAGGGAGTCACTCCATGACAATATATACTCCACGGATAGACATAAATATCTTTTTTCCTTAACTCTTCTTCTGTCGGGAACCAAGGTGTCTCGTGTTGCCAACCGCCAACAAAAGTTACAGCCTCATTTAAAACTGTCGGTAGACTATCCATACGATACCATTCTCCAGGTCTATTATCAGTGTTAGTAATAAGTTCGTTAATTGTCACGTCAGTAATTTTTATTGAGTAAGCGTCAAGATGGTCTCCAGTAAATGAGTGCGGCGATACATAGCTTTTTAAAACTTTCTCAATTCTTTGGTCGCCAAGTCCACACCAATTAAGTACAAACCTAACATCCTCTCTGGTTGCCTTATCTACCAAAGGTTCATTATTTATTTCTGTTGAATAGAAAAAAAAGAACGCAATTATAATAACACCGACTAAAGAGAGTCCACCCCAAACCATAAGTGATATTTTACAAATTTTTATTATTCGTTCTCTAGTTGTCATTTTATTTTCTATTGGTCGTCATAGCATAGCACATAACGGTTTGCAGCTACCGAAAGTGCGGTTTGAAACCGTTGTCTACCGAAAAGCTACTAACAAAGATAGAATGTTTCTGCGCATTTGCAATGCAAAATGAATGTCTTTCGCGTGATCCCTTAGCCTGTCGAAGGGGAGTGACTACTTTTGCAAAAGCTTTAGCGCCTTTACTGAGCTTGTCGAAGAATCTGCCAAACTGTTGCCTTAGCGGGCGTTACCGGCTGGGTATTAATTCCGCTTTTTCATTTTCTTCGGGTTTTGCCTGCAATCAAAGATGTCTGTTATGTAAATGTCAAGTTGAATAACTCTATAAATTATTTTATAGTTGTCTACAACAATATATCGATGTTCTTGGCCTAGATCGATAAGGTTTTCCTCAACTGCGCCAATTAGTGGTTGTTTAATTAAAGGTTTCGTTCCGTCAAAAATTGATTTTCGTATTTTGTCTGCTACCTTGTCCGATGCAACCATACGATAATAAAGGTAAATGTTTTTTAGTTCAGAGATTGCAAAGTTAGTCCAAATGATTTGTCTCATAAAGAACTAAGCTTACCAATTTTTAGATTGCGTTTCCAAATCTTTCTGATTTAAAACGTGTCCTTTCTTTATTTGCTTATTAGAAAATTCAGCTCGCTCAATCAATTCGTCTTTTGAGAAAATAATGTCGCTAGGTTTAACTGATTTTATACTTTTATGAATATTTGATTCCACTTTAGCGAATACTTTTTCATCCTGAATTCCTAAAAGGTATTCAATGAGGCTAATTTTTCTTAATTGTAGTGTCGAAGATTTCATAGTTTAAAGATACAAAAAGAAGAGAAATTGTCCAAATGAGATTTTTGGTCTGTCTGAGTGCCTTGCCGGTAACGTTTTCGAGCTACCAGAAGTGCGGTTCAAGGCTCTCGTCAACCGAATACTAATAACAAAGATAGAATGTTTCTGCGCATTTGCAATGCAAAATGAATGTCTTTCGCGGAGCGACCGCTTTTGAAAAAGCTTTAGTGCCTGTACTGAGCTTGTCGAAGTATCTGCCAAACTGTTGCCTTGGCGTGTGTTATAAGCTGCAACGTTTAAAAGCATTAAATCTCAATCGATAGCTATGTCGAAATGATTGATGAATTAGAAACTAGGTTATTATTTTTGAGCTTGAATAGTTTTTAAATTCTTTTTGAAAAGTTGATTTGTGGGATCAAGCTCCGTAGCTTTTTTAAAGTCTTCAAATGCTTCATTATATTTATTCAACTTTTCTTCTGCTATACCTCTGCTATTATATAAATACCCTCTGTTTTGGTCTATTGCAATAGCTTTATTTAAGTATTCGATTGCTTTGAAATAATCTTTTCTGTCTGTTTCAAGTATGCCGCAATTATAATAGCCTGTAACTCCATTAGGGTCTAGCTTAATTGCTTTGTGAAAATCAATTAATGCTTCAGTGTAATTTTTTAGTTCAGCTTTTATAATACCTCTAGTATTAAAAGCGTCTGAAGTCAGAGAGTCTAATTCGATTACTTTGTCAAAATCTTTCAATGCTTCATTATATAACTTTAAACTATCGTTTACCATTCCTCTATTGAAATACGCATTTATATAGTTTTTGTTTAACTCAATTGCCTTTGAAAAATCGTTTTTTGCTTCTTTCCATTTTAGCATTCTGCAATATACATTTCCCCTATTGTAAAATACAGTCCAAATGCGTTCGTGTTTCAATTCAATTGCTTTGGTAAAATCGGCAATAGCTTCGTCGTACATCGTTAAGTCTCTTTTTGCATTACCTCTGTTATAATAATGATATGGGTCGTCTGGATTAAGTTTTATAAAGAAAGTTTCATCTTGCATTTTATATCTTAATGTTTTCCAATTCGAAGTGTCTTGCGTTTGTGCAATTGCGCAAACCACAGTCAGTGTCAGTATGTAAAGGATTATTTGTTTCATTTTAATTTGTCGTTAGCTACACTGTTATATGTGTCTAGCGTTGTTGCTTATAACGTTTTCGCGCTAAGCAACGGTTTGATTTGAAACATTGTCTGTCGAAACGCTACTAACAAAGATAAATGTTTAATGGACTTTTGCAAAGCGAAAATAATTAATTGTCTACCGCTTTTACAATTGCTTTGTTGTCTGCAAGGCTGGAGCAAACCGTGTGTTATAGGTTGCCAGCCACACACAGTTCATTTAGTTTAAAATTAGGTCTACTTTTTTATTTTTTTGTAATTAAAGTTTATTTGAATATGATTAGTGTCTCCAGATAGTTTTATTTCTATTTTACTAAGTTTGAATTTATTAATAATACAAACATTACTAACAAGACTGTCAAAATATAACTTATTTATAAATAGCGTTTTTTCTCTCGTAAGTCTAAGGTTACTACGAATGGCATCTGCTGTATTTTTTTTAAAATTGTCTGGGCTTGTGAACATAAAAAGATTGAGTCGATATATTTTGTCAATTAGTGCTGGGGCTGCAACAAATTTATAGTCACAAAGCAATGTGTCAACACGCTTAACTTTTATTTTTTGAACTTGTCCGTAATACGAGGATGTCAGAAAAAATAATGTTATGAATATTAGTATTCTCATAAAGAGTTTTGTCGGCTGGTTACCTATAACGTATTGCAGCTACCAGTAGTGCGGCTTGAAACCGTTGTTTACCGAAATGCTACTAACAAAGATAAATGTTTAATGGACTTTTGCAAAGCGAAAATAAATGTCTTTCACGAAGTGACCGCTTTTGCAAATGCCTTATACTTCCGCCCAAATTGAATAAAGCGTGTGTTATGCCGTCGTTTTTTATGACTTTGCAAATTCGCTGCTATCAATCTCTATTTTCCCTTTTATGTTTTCGGAGTCTTCTGCAGTTGTCGTATATGATATAGTTAAATTCGGAGGAGGTAATTCTTTTGCAATGTCTAAACAAAAATGATCAACGTCTAGCATAGCTCCAGGGTAAATTACTTTATCGACGCCTCCACTATAATTATGTTGAAACAGTACATTGTTCCTAACTTTGGCGAGTCCAGTATTACGATTTCCATCAAGTCCGTATTCATCTGCTTGCCATCCTGATGATAAGGTTAATGCCAAGTATGGATATTTAGCGATATTATTACCGTCGTTAATAACTGACACTAAAATTCTCCATCTAGTTGTAGTCTGATGTAGTATTTGTTTTGCAACAACTTTTGCGACTACTCTTAACTTAGGAGATTTCTTTCTTGAAATCATATCAATAATGTCGTAGTGCTCACATTGATAAAAGCTGTCGCCACTTCTTTTATAATAATGTTTGCCTGAGAAGTTTGCCATATGTGGTGCATTTTCACTTTGAGGTACAAATGTTTTTATATACCCTTCATCTTTAGCGACTTCTATTTTCTTATGAATAATTCCGGTAATAGTTGGAGTCACCGCTTGACCTTCAAGTCTATTTAGAAGGTTTAAGAATTTTGTTAATTGCTTTATTGGTCTTTTGTCCTTTGCTACATCTTGACCTGACGCGTCCTTTTGCGCCTTTATTCCCCATATAACTATACCGCCATTTGAATTTGCAAAACCAGAGATTGTTTCTGAAATATTTATCTTATCATACTCTCTATTACTGTCATTGTAGTCAGGATGATTTACTGTTTTAAATTCTATACTAACATTTTCTTCTTGCTTTTCAATTATGAAACGTTCGATTTCATTTATGTCTATAGAGTCAAAATATTCGTTCAGTTTCATAGTCTTGTGGTTTTAAAAATGCGGCATAACTACTCGCTATGCGCTACTAATTCGTTTGTAATTATTTACAAACAACAGTAAATACTTACTAGTAGTTTCTTTATCAAATATAAATAAAAATCCCCTTCAATTTTTTTTGAAGGGGATTTTAAACTTATAGAACCTAAACTGTTACTTACTTTACTTCTTCATAATCAACATCAGTTACATTTTCACCTTTGTTGTTGTCAGTATTAGTTGTAGTTTCAGCACCGGGGTTTGCGTTAGTGCCACCTTGTTGTTCATTCATAGCGGCATACATTTCCTGAGAAGCAGCTTCCCATGCAGCATTTAATGATGTTGTTGCAGAATCAATACCGGCGATATCTTTAGCAGCATGAGCAGTTTTTAATCCTGTTAAAGCACTTTCAATAGTTGCTTTTTTCTCAGCCGGAATTTTATCTCCGTATTCTTTCAATTGTTTTTCAGATTGAAAGATCATCGCATCAGCAGCATTTAATTTTTCAACTTCTTCTTTTGCTTTTTTATCTGCATCCGCATTGGCTTCTGCTTCACGTTTCATTTTTTCGATTTCTTCTTTGCTTAAGCCTGAAGACGCTTCGATACGGATATTTTGTGCTTTACCGGTTGCTTTATCTTTAGCAGATACGGATAAGATACCGTTGGCATCAATATCAAATGTTACTTCGATTTGAGGAACCCCACGTGGAGCAGGCATAATACCATCTAAGTTAAACTGACCAATAGTTCTGTTATCTTTAGCCATCGGACGCTCTCCTTGTAATACATGTAATTGTACACTTGGTTGATTATCGCTGGCTGTAGAGAATGTTTCTGTTTTTTTAGAAGGAATCGTTGTATTGGATTCAATTAATTTTGTGAACACCCCACCGTAAGTTTCGATACCTAATGATAAAGGAGTCACATCTAATAATAATACATCTTTTACTTCTCCTGTTAACACACCGCCTTGAATAGCAGCACCTAACGCTACCACCTCATCAGGGTTAACACCTTTGCTTGGGGCTTTTCCGAAGAATTTTTCAACGGCAGCCTGAATAGCCGGGATACGGGTTGAACCACCTACTAGGATAATTTCATCAATATCAGACGTTGATAAACCTGCATTTTTTAAAGCTGATTTACAAGGCTCGATCGTTCTGTTAATTAAGCTATCTGCTAATTGTTCAAACTTTGCACGGGTTAATTGTTTTACCAGATGTTTTGGAATACCATTCACCGGCATAATGTATGGCAGGTTAATTTCAGAAGTGGTTGTGCTTGATAATTCAATTTTAGCTTTCTCAGCAGCTTCTTTTAAACGTTGTAAAGCCATCGGATCCTGACGTAAATCAATACCCTCGTCTTTTTTAAATTCATCAGCTAACCAGTCAATAATTAAGTTATCAAAGTCATCACCACCTAAGTGAGTATCACCGTCAGTAGATTTTACTTCAAATACGCCATCACCTAATTCTAATACAGACACGTCATGAGTACCACCACCGCAGTCAAACACCACAATTTTCATGTCTTTGCCTTTTTTGTCCATACCGTAAGCCAAAGCAGCGGCAGTAGGCTCATTGATGATACGTTTTACTTTTAAACCGGCAATTTCTCCGGCTTCTTTAGTAGCCTGACGTTGAGCATCGTTAAAGTATGCCGGTACAGTAATAACAGCTTCATCAACAGTGGTTCCTAAGAAGTCTTCAGCAGTTTTTTTCATTTTTTGTAAAATGATAGCCGAAATCTCCTGAGCTGAGTAGTTTCTGTCATCAATTACCACTCTTGGTGTGTTATTGTCACCTTTTACTACTTTGTAAGACATACGAGGAATTTCTTTACTAGCCTCATCGTATGAACTTCCCATAAAACGTTTGATAGAAGAAATAGTTTTTGTTGGGTTGGCATAATATATGTGTTTTTTAATTGTTTACTATTTTAAATGTGCTTTACAGATGTCAATGTTTGTGCCAATTCCAAAAAACCCTGCAATTCTGACAGGCTGGCACAATCAACAAAAAACCGCCTAAAATATGTCATTTTAAGCGGTTAAAAGAGTGAATTTTGTCAGATTTAAGGGCAAATAAAGGTGTATCTTTTTACAAACTGTAAGGAACTGGTAACCTGATTGGTCGCTATTTCATCTATAAAATCCGACCATAATTCTTTTCCCATAGCTGTTTTAGAGATCGAGGCAAAAATACCTACGCCACCGCTAATATTGGTATAATTAGGTTTGTTTTGGGCAATGGAAGTAGAGGGCTGATTTACCTGTAAAAAGATGTCCATATTCTCGCTGCAGGCATAAATGATGTATTCCATATAATGAGCCGTTCTGTTTCTGATGGAACCAACTGTTTTTTTAGGAATCTGGTTTGCCAGATTAGAGTAAAAATCGGTAGTGTTAAAAGATACTTCCAAAGGCTCGCCGCCCGTCATAGTAGAAGAACGCTGCGATGGAAATGTCATATCAACATAATTTCTGATCCCCGTAACCCCATCCGTTAAACTGTCTATATAATGAAAACGCATAATCACATTATATAACTTGGCGTTAGGCACTGATTTGAATTTGATTTTTGGGGAAGCCGTTAATACATGATAATCTACATATGCCACCTGTTGGGTTCCTGTGCCCGGTATAGATGCCGGAACGTAGCCTGCACTACCTGATCCGCAATGTACCGGATATCCTGGAGGTGCAAATATAAATGGCATTCCTCCGTAAGATTTTACGCTATCCACCATAAGTGTTTGAGCTGTAAACTCTTTACCCGAACTGATATTGGTAATGGTTAATTTATATTCTCCGCTGTTATATAACTTATCGGTTGTTTGCCAGATGCGTTGGTTCACGTTAAAATCTCCTCCGGCTGTTGTAACAACAGTTTCTGTTAATACGATTTCTTTTTTAGTGGAGTTACCAACGGTTGTTAAAGTAGGCGTAGTGCTTCCTGTCATAAAGCGCTGAAGAGTCACTTTTAGTTCTCCGGCACCATAATTAATCTGATTGGCATCCTGCCCTGCGGCTAAGGCATCCCCGTTGGTTAAGTATACTTTATTGATTCTGATATTTTGTACAGGTTCATTAGGATTGATAACGCCATATACAGAGACGGTCTCTTCTCCCGGTGCCAGTACGTCCAGGTCATTTTTACAGGAAGCCAGAAAGATCATAGCTAAGGCTAATACTCCGGTATAAAATTTAGTTTGTTTCATTTTTGAATAATAGGATAGCAAAGTTACCATTTTTAAGCTAACTCCAAATTAATTCAGTAATTTTACATAAATTTTATATCCCAAAAGATATGTCTGTTCATAAAGAAGTAAAAAAGGTAACTACCCACCAATTGCAGGAAATGAAGCGTCGTGGTGAAAAAATAGCGATGCTGACGGCTTATGATTATACCATGGCTAAAATCATTGACCATGCCGGTATTGACGTCATATTAGTGGGAGATAGTGCCAGTAACGTGATGGCGGGCCATGAAACCACATTGCCTATTACTTTGGATCAGATGATCTATCATGCTTCTTCCGTGATCAGAGCTATTGACAGAGCCCTGGTAGTGGTTGATTTGCCATTTGGGTCTTATCAGGGAAATTCAAAAGAAGCCCTTACCTCAGCTATTAAAATCATGAAGGAAAGTGGGGCACATGCAGTTAAATTAGAGGGAGGACGCGAAATAAAGGACTCTATTGAGCGTATTTTATCAGCCGGTATTCCGGTTATGGGGCATTTGGGTTTAACTCCCCAGTCGATCTACAAATTTGGAACCTATACTGTTAGAGCAAAGGAAGAAGAAGAAGCACAACGACTATTGGCAGATGCCAAAATTTTGGAGGAATGTGGTTGCTTTGCCCTGGTTTTGGAAAAAATTCCGGCAAAACTGGCGGCTCAGGTGGCTAAAAGTATCTCTATCCCTGTTATAGGGATCGGTGCAGGTGGTGGTGTTGATGGTCAGGTACTGGTAACCCATGATATGTTGGGGATGACACACGAATTTAGTCCGCGTTTTTTAAGAAGATACCTGAATCTCTACGAAAGTATGACCGGAGCCTTTGAACAATACATTAAGGATGTAAAGAGCAAGGATTTTCCTAACGAAAACGAACAGTATTAAAAGGTCTCCTGCTGATTTAACAGATAAACGCAAATTTTTTTAATGAGTTCAAAAAACTAATTATCAAAAATGAAATCTGCGAAAATTAGCATATCTGCGGGACATATTTATCCAATGGCCTCATTCAAATCAGGCATTTTGCCAAAACTGATGATGGCTCGCACATGAGATTTTAAAGCTTTCCAAAAGGTTTCGTTTTCCAGATAGGGCACCCCGAATTCTTCAGCGGTTGTTTTCACAATTTCGGATACTGCCGGATAATGCACATGGCAAATAGTTGGAAATAAATGATGCTCTACCTGAAAGTTTAAGCCACCAACGTACCAGGAGATCCATTTGCTTTTACGCGAAAAATTAACCGTGGTATTCATTTGATGAACGGCCCAGTTATTCTCAATGGTATAATCGACATTCGGCAATGGATGAGAAGTGCCTTCAACCGTATGAGCAAGCTGAAACACCACAGTAAGTACCACCCCTGAAATGAATTGCATTAAGAGATAGCCCAATATCATTTGGTAAAACGGAATATGAAATACAAACACCGGTATCACAAAAAAAGCAGTCCAATACCCTATTTTACTGGCTACTATTTTTAGCCAGATAATTCTGTTTTGTTCTTTAGTACTGGTATTAACTCCCTGTTTAGTGTATTTGTTGAACTGAATAAAATCTTTTAATAAGGCCCAATAAAGGGTTAAGATCCCATAAAACAAAAAAGCATAAACCACTTGTAATTTATGATACCATTTCACTTTGGTATGAGGATTAAATTTTAAGATTAATTTATCGGCGATGTCATCATCATAATCCAATACATTGGTGTAGGTATGGTGCATCACATTGTGTTGCAGTTTCCAGTTAAATACCGAACCGCCTAATAAATTCAAAGTATGTCCCAGCCAGTAATTGGTCTTATGGTGTGATGAGTAAGCACCGTGATTGGCATCATGCATCACACTCATGCCAATACCCGAAAGAGCAAAGCCCATAATGGCCCATAATATCAATGCTATTGGAAACGATGGATGCATAACCAATAATGCAATAAAAGGGAGTAAATACGCACTCAATAAAACAATGGTTTTTATAACCATGGTCGAATTATAATGTTTTGAGATATTGTTTTCTTTGAAATAAGCATCTACCCGTTTACGAAGAGTTGCGAAAAAAAGAGCCTTGTCTTTGTCTTTGTCAACAAAGCGAATGGGGGAAAATGCCATAGTTTTAGATTAAGTGAAAAGTGCTAAAAACACTATATTTTCTAAAAATAATCAAAAAAGCCGATAGTTTCATTAATTTTGACTTAAAATCATATTTATCACAAGCAATAAAACATATTCACCTATTGGGGTCTTTGATTCGGGTTATGGAGGATTAACTGTTTTAAAGGAATTGGTAAGTGCATTGCCTCAGTATGATTATTTGTATTTAGGAGATAATGCACGTGCTCCTTACGGTTCACGCTCTTTCGAAACGGTATATGAATATACCTTGGAATGTGTAAAGGCATTATTTGATCAGGGATGTGAATTGGTGATATTGGCTTGTAATACCGCTTCTGCCAAAGCACTCAGAACAATTCAGCAAAAAGATCTGCCACTCATGGCGCCTCATAAAAGAGTGTTGGGTGTTATACGTCCAACAACAGAAGTTGTAGGGAATTATACCAGAAGCCGGGAGATCGGTATTTTTGCAACCAGCGGCACAGTGCTTTCTCAGTCGTATGTGATAGAAATAGAGAAATTCTTTCCTCAGGTAAAGGTCTTTCAGGAAGCTTGTCCTATGTGGGTCCCCTTAATTGAAAATAATGAATTGAATAATGAAGGTACTGCCTATTTCGTAAAAAAGCATATCGAGCAGTTGTTCAAACAATCTAAAAACATCGATACGATTATATTGGGCTGTACACATTATCCCTTATTAAAGCCACTAATAGAAAAATATTTACCCGAAGGAGTAACGCTTTTAACACAGGGATCAATTGTAACACATGGTTTAAAAGATTATTTGTTTCGCCATCCCGAAATGGAAACACGGATTTCAAAAACAGGAACTCTAAATTTTTTGACAACAGACAGTACAGAGCTATTTGATAGCCATGCCACCCTGTTTTTTGGACAGGATGTGAAGTCGAAACATTTAGGCTTGTAATTTTCTAATTTTTATTTTCAAAAAATAATTACATTTGCCGCAGATCTTTAGGGGTGCTTCTTTGAAATTATGAGTAGTGAGATATAAATCATGAATGGCGCCATTCATAATTCATCAATCATCATTCATATTTAAGGAAGCTGAGATTATACCCATTACAAATAAACGCCAAACGTTTGTTTGTATGCACCTGATCAGGGTAATGCCTGCGTAGGGAAACAGTTAACAACGATGTCGCATCCCCTTGCGATGTTATTATTAACAATAAAAAAAGTAAAAAATGAACTTAAAAACAATCAAAAAAGCAATGGCTTTAGCCATGTTTTCGTCTTGCTCGTATATCTTGCAGGCACAGGTAACACTAAGCGGGTTTGTATCTTCTCCCGACAAAAAACCAATTCCCTTTTCAGTAATCGGTCTCAAAAATACGTTTCTGTCAACCCAATCCAATGTTCAGGGTTTATTTGAATTCAAGAACTTAAAGCCGGGATCTTACATTTTAGTAACAAAGTGCGTTGGTTATAAACCCAAAACAGATTCGCTGGACATAAAAGATAATATGACCATCGAGATCGTGTTGACTCAGGATGACAAGGCTTTGGATGAAGTTGTAGTTAATTCTACGCGTGTAGATAATACATCAGGCTTTGCTCATACAGATCTGAGTAGCGAGGATATTAAAAAACAAAATGTAGGCCAGGACCTTCCTTATGCGTTAAATTCTATGCCATCAGTGGTTATTAATTCGGATGCAGGAAATGGAGTAGGTTACACCGGTATGCGTATCAGAGGTTCCGACGGAACGCGTATTAATGTTACAATTAATGGCGTGCCGGTTAATGATGCCGAAAGTCAGGGAACTTATTTTGTGGATATGCCTGATTTATTATCATCTACCAATAACATTCAGGTGCAACGCGGAGTTGGAACGTCGGCTAATGGAGCAGGCGCATTTGGTGCCAGTGTGAATATGCAAACTAATCAGTTAAACGAAAAAGCCTATGCGCAAATCAATAACAGTATTGGTTCTTTTAATACAATCAAAAATACCATTGCCGCCGGAACAGGTTTAATCAATGATCATTTTACCTTTGATGCACGTGCCTCAAGAATTGCCAGCGATGGATATATCGACAGAGCCAAATCGAACTTGAGTTCTTTTTATGTTTCAGGAGGATATTACGGAAAGAAAACGGTTGTGAAAGCCATAATGTTCAGCGGTTGGGAAAAAACCTATCAGGCCTGGAATTATGTATTGAAAGATAGCATTGATAATGGTAACAGAACAGATAATTCCTGCGGAATGTATTACGATGCTAATGGTAATGTTAAATACTATAGTAACGAGACGGATAACTACAGGCAGGATAATTATCAATTGCATTTCGTGCATTCGTTCAGCAATAAACTAACGGTTAATCTTACAGGGCATTACACGGCCGGTAAAGGGTATTACGAACAATATAAACAAGGGCAAGCATTGAGCGATTATAGCATGCCAAATGTGATCACTGCACATGATACCATTACCACTACAGATCTGATCAGAAGAAAGTGGTTGGATAATGATTTTATCGGAGCCATTGGAAATATTACCTATAAGCCAAATACATTATTGAATTTTGTATTGGGAGGTGGTTATAATACCTATTATGGTCGCCATAACGGGGAAGTGATTTGGGCGCAGTTTAGTAATGTCAATGATTTCAAACCACGTTATTATGATGATAAAGCAACTAAAACAGATGGTAATGTGTATTTGAAAACTACCATTCGTCCAACCGATAAGTTAACAGCCTTTGTGGATCTGCAATACCGTGCCGTAGGGTATACGTTTATGGGTTTTGATACGTCATTGGTTGTAGCTCAGCAATTAACCGCAAATTATGGCTTCTTTAATCCTAAAGTAGGATTAAATTATTTGATCACTAAAAATACGAATGTGTATGCCAGCTATGCGATAGCTAACAAAGAACCCAACCGGGATGATTTTGTGCAATCCACTGTTAAAAGCCGCCCTAAATCCGAACAATTAAATGATTTGGAAATTGGAGCAACTCATCGTTTCAAAAATGTAAGTCTGGGACTGAATTACTATGATATGCAATATAAAAATCAACTGGTATTAAACGGACAAATTAATGATGTGGGAGCATATAACAGAGTAAATGTAGCAAGCAGTTTTAGAAGAGGCATCGAGTTTGAATTAGGCGCTAACATTACCAGATACTTTACGTTTAACGGAAATATTACCCTCTCTCAAAATAAAGTAAAGAATTATACGGAGTATATTGATAATTACGATATATACCCTGGACAGGATACTGTGAAGCATTCTAATACGGATATTTCATTTTCACCCAATGTTATTGCCGCCGCTAATTTTATTTTCAAACCGGTTAAAAATTTAGAAGTATCATTTTTAAATAAATATGTAGGCAAACAATACCTGGATAATACATCCGATAACCAACGAGCCATACACGACTATTTTGTGTGCGATTTCAGGGTTAATTATACTATTTACACCAAGCTGATTAAAGAAATAAATTTGATTGCGGTATTATATAACCTCTCAAATACGGTATATGAAACCAATGGTTACAACTACAGTTATTATTCAGGAAATCAGTTATACAAACAAAATTATTTGGCACCTGCAGCACCAACACATTTTATGGTAGGATTGAATTTAAAGTTCTAAAGTTTTTTAACAGGCGGCCAGATGTTATCTTTTACAATAGTAAAAAAACAGTTGGCTGCCTTTTCTATTTGATCTGTATCACTTTTTGGTACACCAAATTCACTTGTTTCATTAAATACGATTTTAGAAATACCATATTCTTTCAAATTATCCAGATAGAAGGTGTTGTTTAATTCAATTAAAAAATAAGCCGATGTTTTATCTATTATTTGAAGAGCGATGGTTTTGATATAAATTTGTTTTCTT
>JACQAK010000092.1 GCA_016194985.1 Bacteroidota bacterium | reverse complement strand
CTTCCAAATGGATTAAAAAATTTATACTGTACAATGTTTCAAATAGACAGTTTGCCACAACATCTTCCAGACTCACTTATCTCACTTTCATGTGGAATGAACCAGATTCCAATTCTTCCATCTTTACCAAATGGATTAAAAAATTTAGAATGTAATTGGAATATTTTCACAAATCTTCCACCACTTCCTTCTAGTCTTAAAACACTTTTTTGCAATACAAGTAGAAGTTTAACAACACTTCCTTCTTTACCAAACGGACTAAAAGAATTATCTTGTAATGGTTGCTCACAATTAACTATGCCAACAATTTTACCGGATTCTCTTGAAAAATTAGATTGCAGAAATGACAGCTTAACATATTTGCCAACACTACCAAATAACTTAAAGGAATTAAGAGCATCCAATAATCAAATTACATGTATTCCAACGTTGCCCAGTTCATTACAATATATTGATATTACCAATAACTCATTTACCTGCTTACCTAATTATGTATCTGTAATGGACGCTTCTTATTTCAACTATCCATTATGCACACCGGGAAACACACTTACTAATCCAAATGGATGTGAGAGAGCCGACGGTATTTTTGGCAGCCCATATTTTGATACAAATGCAAACTGCTTGCTAGATTTAAACGATACGAAATTGAATAACATCAATTTCAAATTATTTGATTATAATAATCAGTATTTATCTCAAGCAAGTTCTCACATGTTTGGAATCTATAACTTTACTTACCCAACCGGAAATTACACCATAGTACTTGATACTGCAAATGTGCCATATACTTCGCAATGTGCCAACCCGGGATTAGATACAACTATTCAATTAACTTCTATAAACCCTACTGTGGAAAATATAGATTTTTCAGTGAAATGTAAGCCTGGCTTTGATTTAGGAATTCAATCTGTTGTAACAAACGGTATCGTTTTTCCGGGACAAAATCATCATTTAAAAATAGCAGCTGGGGATATGTCGCGGTGGTATAATTTAAATTGCGCATCTGGAATAAGTGGGCAATTAACTGTCAATATATCCGGGCCTGTAACATACGTTGCTCCTGCCATAGATTCTTTTACGCCAATAGTTTCAGGAACAACTTTTACTTACAATATTGCTGATTTTGGAAATGTGAATTTTTCAAGTGACTTTAATATCATCTTAAAAACAGATACAACAGCCACAGCGGGTGATTCAATATGTGTATCTGTTAATGTAACTCCAATAAGTGGTGATAACAATATAAACAATAACATGTATCATTTATGCTATGGTGTTGTTAATTCTTATGACCCAAATATGAAAGAAGTATATCCAATCAATGTTGAGCCGGGATATAATGATTGGTTTATATACACTATTCATTTTCAAAATACAGGAAATGCTACAGCATATAATATCAGATTGGTTGATACACTTGATGCAAATTTGGATTTAGAAACTTTTAAAGTGATCAATTATAGTCATAGTAATACCTGGACTATAAACAATAGAACCGTTTTTTTCAACTTTCAAAACATACAATTGCCTGACAGTTCATCCAATCCGGATGGATCTAAAGGATATGTACAATATAGAATTAAACCAAAAAATAACTTAGGTGCAGGAACAAAAATAAAAAACACTGCTTATATCTACTTTGATTACAATAGTCCGATAGTTACGAACTCTACTATTAACGAATACATACAACTGGTTTCCGTAAAAGAATATTTAAAAAATCTTCATTCCACTATTTATCCAAACCCAAATAATGGCACGTTCACAATTGAATTAAGCATAAAAGAAAAACAAGACCTTCAATTATTTGATATGACTGGTAATCTGGTCTTATCTCAAACCATTGAAAACGGAAAAGGTAACATTGATGCAAATTATCTGTCCGCTGGTGTCTATAATATTAGCATAAAAGGAAATAATTCAGTAATAAATAAAAAGGTGGTAATTGTGAAATAAACCATCTTAAATGTGGAATAAAAAAGGTGCCTTACTCATCATAAAGCACCTTTTTCTGTTATCTTTGGGGTTTATTAGCTTCAAACCAATGTCAGATTTAAAATACAATTTACGTGGTGTTTCGGCATCTAAAGAAGATGTTCACAATGCGATTTCCAATATTGATAAAGGGTTATTTCCTCAGGCCTTTTGTAAAATAGTTCCTGATTACTTAACAGGAAGCAAGGAGCATTGCATTATTATGCATGCTGATGGTGCAGGCACAAAGTCATCCCTAGCCTATGTTTACTGGAAAGAAACAGGAGATCTCAGTGTCTGGAAAGGCATTGCACAAGATGCCGTTATTATGAATATTGACGACCTGATTTGCGTTGGTGCAACCAATAATATTTTATTGTCTTCTACTATTGGTCGCAATAAAGGCTTAATACCGGGAGAAGTAATTTCTGCTATTATTAATGGCACCGAAGAAGTATTACAAAATTTAAGAGACAATGGCATTGATATCCGCTCAACCGGCGGAGAAACAGCAGATGTGGGCGATTTAGTTCGCACCTTAATTGTGGATAGCACTGTGGTTTGCCGTATGAAACAATCCGACGTCATTTCTAATCACCAGATCAAAGCCGGAGATGTGATCGTGGGCCTAGCATCATCAGGTAAAGCAATATACGAAACAGAATATAACGGCGGTATGGGAAGCAACGGCTTAACCAGCGCCCGCCATGATGTATTTAATTATTCTGTTGCCGAAAAATATCCGGAGTCTTATGATAACGCCTTACCAAATGAAGTGACATATTGCGGACAAATGAACCTAACCGACAAAGTGGATGTTAGCTATACTGACATAAATGGTAAGGTGGTACATGAACAAATCACCGCAGGAAAATTGGTATTATCTCCTACCAGAACGTATGCTCCCATCGTCAAAAAGCTATTATCGACCTTAGGCACAAAAATCAGTGGCATTGTACATTGCAGTGGTGGTGCGCAAACCAAAGTATTGCATTTTGTAGAGGGTGTTCATATCATTAAAAACAATTTATTCCCTTTGCCTCCTTTATTTAAAATGATACATGAGCAAAGTAATACTGATTACAAAGAGATGTATAAAGTATTTAATATGGGGCATCGTCTAGAAGTATACTTGCCGGCTGAATTAGCGCAGGAAGTAATTACCATTTCTAAATCATTTAACGTAGATGCTCAGATCATTGGAAAGGTTGAGAAATTTGCTGGCAAAAAAGTAACTATCGAATCGGAGTTTGGGAAGTTTGAGTATTGATTTTGTTCTCGACTATGCTCGAACTGATATGTGGCCGTCACCCTGAACTTGTTTCGGGGTCTCACAAAAGAGAGATGCAGAAATAAATTCAGCATGACCCTACTTCAACTCCTGACAGGTAATTTGATTTCCTCCTATCAGCAACACATAGGTTTTTCCGTTTTTATACAAATTACTCAGCAATGGCTTTTGGCTGCTATTAAGCAGTGAAACTGACAATTTTCCACCTGTACTAATCACATCCACTTTCTGTCCTGCTTTATCAAATGCCAATATCCATTCATTATCGCTGGTTTGAATCAACTGCGCATTATCATACACCGCCAACTCATTAAAATATTCAACCAATTTACTTGTAAATAAATCGTAGGCATATAATGCACCATTACCGTATACCAACATATCTGCCTGCGAATCATCGTTTACTAAAGTAAAAGACGTTTTAAAGCCATTCAATTCATCACCGATTTTCAGTGCCTCTTTTTTATCCGTTAATGAAATTTTATTGAGTAAATTGTTTTTATCATCAACGTAAATCAATTTGGTATTATCGAGATTATTTCCGGCTAAAACATACAAATGATCCAGATTCTCAATCACCTTATTCTTAAAATCAATTCGTCCTTCTCCCTTTCTGCTAAAGGCGTAAATTTTACCTTCCACATCCGCTGTAATTAAATAATCGCTTGCTCCCACTCTCATATAGTTCATAGGTAATACAACCTCAGCATCTGTTTTCACAGGAACAAAGCCCTCTGTTTTTACACCGTATAAATTAAAATTATAGATCCGTTTATCTGCACAGGCTAAAAACAAGCGATAATCCTTATTCCCTTCATAATCCAGCAAGGTAATATCAGAAGTTACTCTGGCAGGCAACTTTACAGGGAAACCTTGCACCTCATTACCATTTCTGTCAATTAAATGTAAATAATTTTTAGTATTGAACAACATCTGAAATTTGCCGTTTTTAAAAATATCAACCGTATAAATATCTGATTGAACCGCTTCATTTATTTTCTTTTTCCAAATTAAGTTTCCCGTTGAATTAATTAAATACACCTGATTGTTTTCATCCTGAAAACATAATTCATTTTCCTGGGTTAAATGATTTGTGAAAAGGTGAGCCGGGCTTGTGATTACAGAGTCTGCTTTAAATGTCCATAAAGCGCCAAGCATACTATTTGCATCTGTTTTTGGTTGCGCATGGGTGGCATTGATGCGAACCTGAATCGTGTTCTTGTAATTTTTTGCAGTAACAGATAAATGGGACATCGCATTTTCAGATAACCACAACTCTTCGGCAGTAATGATTGAATTAAGATTATGAGCTTTCATTAATTCAGCATTTTCATAATATAAATAATTACAATCCAATGATAAATTATCTGCGGCATACTTCATAAAGTTTTTGTTTTTGCCCAATAATGTACTATTCGATACCGATTGGTGATAATAATTCAAAATCGCTTTATTGGTAAAAAACAATAGACGGTCTTCTGAAAGACAGGCATATTCATTAGCAAGGTCTGTACTTACAAATG
>JACQAK010000095.1 GCA_016194985.1 Bacteroidota bacterium | reverse complement strand
GGTTAAAGAAGCTGTAGTAGTGTATAACCAGATTTTAAAGATCAATCCTACGCATGTATTTTCCATGTATAATTTAGGTGCGATAGAACTGGGAATTAATAAAAATCCTCAAAAAGCCATGGATTATTTTACTCAGGCTATTAATACAAACCCAAAATACGCTGAAGCCTACTTTGCAAGAGGAGCCTGTTATCAGGAATTAAAAGACAAAG
This sequence comes from Bacteroidota bacterium, assembly GCA_016194985.1. Lineage (GTDB taxonomy): Bacteria > Bacteroidota > Bacteroidia > B-17B0 > Aurantibacillaceae > UBA4416. The sequence continues at coordinate 20,247 of JACQAK010000095.1, read as the reverse complement.
ATAATGCGGCCGCCGATTATAATATGTGTTTGCAGTTGAAGCCAAACTACGAGCCGGCTGTAGAAGGATTGAATTCTATTGGGAAATAATTACTGAATTTTTCTGATCACACTAAATAGTTATCTACGATAACTCAATAGCTCATAACGATAACTAAATTGTTCTGAGGGTCAATTGCTTATAGTTTATCCGAATTTAAAAAAATCACTCTTGAAATAGTTGATGTTCAGGGAAAGAAAGTCTTGTATTCTGATTTAGATCCTGAAGGTAAAATTATTAGCATCGATAACTTAAATTTAGAGAATGGAATTTATTTTTATACCATTAAAGGAGATGAAAAAAGCTTGATGACTAAAAAATTGGTGGTTCTTAAATAAATTGATAATTAACAATGTGAAACATTCGCTATAAATCCTAAAAATGTTGTCAATAAATCATATTTCTCCCCATTTTTAATAAAAAAAGCCCGATATAAATTTTATATCGGGCTTTTTTGTATGTAATTAAAAATTAAGCTTCTGTATTTTCTGCTGCCGGAGCATCAGCTTCAGGAGCTGCAGTTTCTTCAGCTACAGCTGTTTTTGCTGCAATTTTTGCTGCTTTTGCTGCTTTTGCTGCAGTTTCTGCTTTTAATTTATCGGCTACTGCTTTTTTCTCAGCGGCTGATAAACCGTCTTTTTTAGAGTTGATTTTGCTCGCTTTTTGGTCTAACCATTTAGCAAAACGTTCTTCAACCTGTGCTTCAGTTAATGCACCTTTTTTAACACCGTCTAATAAGTGTTTTTTCATTAAAATACCTTTGTAAGATAAAATAGCTTTACAGGTATCTGTAGGTACAGCACCGTTTTGTAACCATTTTAAGGTAGATTCAAAATTTAAATCAATTGTTGCAGGGTTCGTATTAGGATTATAAGTTCCTAATTTTTCAATAAAAGCTCCATCTCGGGGTGCACGACCATCCGCTGCTACCACGTGGAAAAACGCTGCGTCTTTCTTACCGTGTCTTTGTAGTCTAATCTTTACTGCCATTTTGTTATTTTTTAAGTTTGGGCTGCAAATATCGGTAAATTTATTTAATTAACAGCCAAATCTTAAAAATTATTTTTATAAAGGCCTAAATATCATTAATTTGACTAATTTTGTGTGTTAAAAATCATACATATATGAAATTACAAGAACGAGGCACCTTATTAATTCCGATCGATTTTACAGAACAATCACTTTTAGCCATTAAACAAGCATATAATCTGGCTAAATATACCCACTCAAAAATTGTATTGCTTCACGCATACGATAAAGTAGGGGAAGAAAGATATGATGAATTAAAGGCTGTTACTAAACAAACAGAAACAGAAAGTGGAGTGCCTACTGAGTTCATGAATGTAAAGGGTAATATCTATGTGGAAGTGCCAAGAGTGGCCGAAGAAATTAATGCTACGCTGGTAATGGTTGGTTTAGAGAGTCATATGAGCACTAAAAATATTGTAGGTGCCAGTGCTTCTAAAATGATCAGAGAATGTGTTTGCCCGGTAATTTCTATCAGAGGCAAAGAGCATAAGGATGGTTGTGAGAACATTTTACTGCCATTGGATCTATCCCGCGAATCCCGCGAAAAAGTGGATGTAGCAGTTCAGTTTGCGCATTATTTCGGAGCTTCTATCCGTATCTTAGGGGTGTTTAGTTTATCAGATGCCGCTTACGAAAACCAGTTATTAGCTTATTCGCATCAGGTAAAACAATATATCAAAGGAAAAGGTATTTCCTGCTCAAATAAATCTTTGGCAAGCGATAGCGTAGCCGAAACGGTTGTTGAATATGCCAATAAGATTGAATCTGATTTAATTGTGATTATGAATAAGCCGAATTTGAGCATTAAAGAGTTCTTTAGCGGCACGGAAGCTCAAAAAGTAGTAGATATCAGTAATTTACCTGTTATGACCATTAACCCGTCCAGAAAAGAAAGCATGACCCATTTTGGTACCGGACTATAATGTAAGCTATACATTTTTAAACGCCTTCGGTTTTCGGAGGCGTTTTTTATTTATGCCATTCCCTGTTAGCAAAGCGTATCCATTTTCATTAGCTTAAATTTAGACCGCTTCATAAAAAATTGAACACTTAGTCGTATATTAGCCATTCAAAAAAATCATGAACTTATTCTTTCATTTAGGCAGGTATTTTATTCTTATTAAACGGGTGTTTAGTAAGCCTGAAAAATTATCTGTGTATATGCGACAAATTACTCATGAAATTGATAGTATTGGGATCAGTTCACTGCCAATTATTGCCATCATTTCCTTCTTCATGGGAGGTGTAATTACCATCCAATCGGCCTTTGGATTTACCAGTCCTTTAGTACCCTTATATGCTGTAGGATTTACAGCCCGCGAATCCATGTTACTGGAATTCTCGCCAACAATTGTGTGTTTAATCCTGGCGGGTAAAATAGGATCCAACATTGCTTCCGAGATCGGTTCCATGCGCATTACCGAGCAAATTGACGCGTTGGAGATCATGGGCATTAATTCGGCAGGGTATTTAATCTTACCTAAGATAGCCGCCGGTATTTTTATTATGCCATTTTTGATTGCTATTAGTATGTTTTTAGGGATTTTTGGTGGTTATGTGATGGGAATCGCAACAGGAGCCTGTTCTTCATACGAATATATTTTTGGAATTCAGGCATTTTTTGAACCGTGGAAGTTGTATTATTCCTTCACAAAAGTGATCACTTTTGCCTTCTTAATAACCTCTATATCATCTTATTTTGGTTACTATACACATGGTGGCGCTTTAGAGGTAGGTAAGAGCAGTACTGCCGCTGTTGTATATAGTAGTATTCTGATATTAATATTTAATTTCCTGTTAACTCAATTATTCTTAACATGATCGAAATTAAAAACATATCTAAAAGCTTTGGTGACCGGAAAGTCATCGATAATGTTTCTTTTGTTTTTGAACAGGGTAAAACCAATTTGATTATCGGAGAAAGTGGCGGCGGAAAAACAGTAACCATGAAACTCATGGTAGGCTTACTGGATATTGATGCCGGGGAAATTTTATACAATGGCCTTAACTTCCCTACACTGGGAGTAAAAGAAAAGCAGGAGATCAGAAAAAAAATAGGTATGCTGTTTCAGGGCGGAGCTTTATTTGATTCCCAAACATTAGAAGAAAATGTAAGGTTCCCATTGGATATGTTTACGTCCATGAGCAAAGAAGAAAAGATGGATCGTGTTAATTTTTGCCTTGATAAGGTGCAGTTAACCAATAAAAATAAATTATATCCGGGCGAATTATCAGGGGGGATGAAGAAACGTGCAGCTTTGGCAAGAGCGATAGCTAATAGCCCCCAGTATTTATTTTGCGATGAACCAAATTCCGGACTCGACCCTAAAACATCGATTGTAATTGATAACCTGATCCAAAGTTTAACGCACGAATTTAATATCACCACCATTGTCATCACACACGATATGAATTCGGTGGTGGAGATAGGTGAAAAAATATTATACATCTATAAAGGAAAGCCTTGGTGGACGGGGAATAGCAAAGAAATTCTAAAAACCACCAATCCCGAATTAGTAGATTTTGTATTTGCTTCCGGCTTTATGAAGGAAGTATTTAATGCCGTAAAAAAATAAATAATTTACGAAATCACATGATCATTTATACCTCATTATATGTTGAGGCAACTTAAATCCATACACATTGAAAGATAAAAAAAATACCGACCATGATTTTGAAATGAAAGCTACGACGTTTCATGGTTTAGAAGATGTTTTAGTGAACGAATTGATGAAGCTGGGAGCAAGAGACATTGTTCCATTTAAACGTGGCGTTTCCTTTACAGGCGATAAAGGCTTTATGTATAAAGCCAATTTATGTTTACGAACTGCATTAAAAGTGTTGGTGCCTATTTATTCGTTTACGGCTAATGATGAGCATGAATTGTATGCTAAAATGAAGGAGTATGAATGGGAAGAGTTATTAAATACCGACGATACACTTGCTATTAATGCCACCGTTAACTCGGATGAATTTAATCACTCCTTATATGTTTCTCAAAAAACAAAGGATGCGATATGCGACAGATTTGTAGAAAAGTTTGATGTGCGTCCGAATGTAGATTTGGACAGGCCGACATTAAGAATTTATGTGCATATATTCAGAAATCAGGTAAATGTAAGTTTGGATAGCAGCGGCGATTCTTTATTTAAGCGAGGATATCGTGTGGATATTGATACAGCACCGATGAAAGAAGTATTGGCTGCAGGAATGGTGTTATTATCCAACTGGCAACCTCATTTACCTTTAATCGATGGGATGTGTGGTAGCGGAACTCTTGGTATTGAAGCGGCATTATTTGCCAATAATATTCCACCGGGAGTTTTCAGGGAAGAATTTGGTTTTATGAAGTGGCACGATTTTGATAAGGAGTTATGGGATAAGATCTATGAAAGCTCTATCAATCGTATTAAAGATGATATGCCAACGATTATTTCCAGCGATATTGATAGTGTGCCTTTGGAAATGGCTAAAAGAAACGGAGCAGTAGCGAAGGTGGATGACGTGATTCAGTACCAGCATATATCATTTTTTGATCTGATGCCTACCAGGCCGCATGGAACCATATTGTTGAATCCTCCATACGATGAGCGAATTAAGATGGAAGACACCAATGCCTTTTATAAGCAAATAGGCGATAAGCTGAAAAAAGATTTCGGAGGTTGGACAGCCTGGATCATCACCTCCAATATGGAAGCTATCAAATCAATTGGCTTACATCCCAGTAAAAAAATGACCTTATTTAATGCTTCTTTGGAATGTAAATTACTGAAATATGAAATGTATAGTGGTTCCAAAAAGGCTTCCAAACAAGGTAAAGGAGAACAAGAGCTTAATTAGCTTTTAAAAAATGGATTAGTTTTTTCAGGGCATTTGCCCTGTGAGAAATAGTGTTCTTTATTTCAGAACTTAGTTGTGCAAATGTTTGGTCATAACCATCAGGCATAAAAATGGGATCATATCCAAAACCATTAGATCCTTTCTTTTCATGGATGATTTTTCCGTGAACAGTTCCTTCAAATACATGTTCTTTGCCATCAATAATAAGCGCCATCACAGTTTTAAAGTGTGCATTTCGATTGGATATATTACTCAGCTCCTGCAATAATTTCTGCATGTTATCCTGATCATTTTTTTGTTCGCCGGCATATCGGGCTGAGTAAACCCCGGGAGCACCGTTCAAGGCATCTACCAATAAACCACTGTCATCAGCAAAGCAATTCTTCCCGGTTTTTTCAAAAATGGTTTTAGCCTTTAACAAGGCATTCCCTTCAATGGTACTGGCTGTTTCTTCGATCTCATCCATGAAATTGATCTCGTCAAGGCTTATCAACTCAATAGGAGATGGCATCAGACTTCGTACTTCCTTCAATTTATTTTTATTATGAGTAGCAAAAATGAGTTCCATTATTGGTGGGTGATTTTAATAAATTTTTTGATGAATAATTTATCATTAATTTTTGTTTTAATGATATAACATCCTTTGGCATAAGATGCTGTGGGTAAGGTCACAAAATTCAGCCCCGTAATTCCTTTCTCAGTAGTTTCTTCATAAACAATTTGCCCCATTGAATTATATATAGAGATCGTGTATTCCATATCTCTGTTTAAAATAACGGGTAAGGTCACATCGCCTTCAGCCGGATTAGGTATAGGATTGGATACGGATATATCGTCGGTATTTAATGTATTGCAAAGGTCATTATTGGTAGTATTTTCATCGGTTACGCCATTTACTTTTTCAATTTCCACACAGGTGATGTTATTGGTATTGTCTTTTTGGCTTACACTTTTTGCAACGAATGTATATTGGTAAATTGAATTGGGATTAAATGTGCCATTCCATGTTTCTTTGATGTTACCGGCATCACTTATGCGGTAATGAATATCAAACGTAGACACCGGTACAGAACCGTAATTGGCAATATCAGCTTTCAAAGTTATAAAGCCATCATTATCCCTGGCGGTATTAACATTTAAAATAGCCAGGTCGAGGTAACGTTTCGAAACCTGAAGGGTTTTTGTTTTCGAATTCCTGCAACCATTAAGATCCTGTGAATTGAGGAAAACGGTATAGGTACCTTGGGTATTAAATACCACTGAAGGGCTTTGAACGGTTAAGGTTGTAATGCCAACTACATTCCAGAAATAAGAATTCACAGCTGTATAGGTAGGAACAAAACTCACAGGACTATTGATATAATAATAGGCTACAGGGTTTGTTGTGAAATCGATATTTGGCAATCCAAATACGGTTACCGGTTTGGTTACTGAATCTTTGCAGGTAAAAGAGTTGGTTACAGTTAACCTGACAGAGTAGGTGCCGGCAGCGGCTGCAGTTAGTGTTGGATTTTGAACACTTGATGTATTAGAGATATTGAGCAATTTCCAGTCGTATGATGAAATAACGCCACTTTGTGCTGATGATAAATTGGTTGCTGTAACCGTATCTTTTGCACAAAATGAAGGAACTGTGAAGTCAGCGGTTGGAGGTTCAAATATGGTGATCAGTTTGGTTATTTTTGAAGAACAAAGGTTAGTGCCGCTGTTACCGGCAACCGTTAATGTTACAGAGTATACACCAGAACTGGTAAATGTTTTTGATACTGTTAATCCTACCGGTGTGTTTGTACCAACACTAAAATTCCAGGTGCGTGTAAACTGGGATGCGGGTAAAGGGGCAATGGAGTTATCATGAAAGAGAGTACTGGTATTAGCGCAGGGAGAGGTATAGGTAAAATCTGCTTTTACCTGTGGTTTTACGGCAATAATACTGATGAGGGAGTCTTTACAACCAACATTATTGGTAGCTACTAATTTTATAGTATAATTTGCCGAGTTGGTAAATGTATGTGTAGGCGATGAAACTGTAGAGGTGTTAGCGGAGCCAGGATCTCCGAAATTCCAGTTATAGGATGTAATGGAGTATCCTGAAACACTGGAGCTTGAGTTAAAGAACAATGTATTATCATTTTGGCAGGAAAGTCCGGATGAAAAGTTAACACTTGGTTTAGGAAAAATCTGTATGATTTTAGTAATGGTTTGCTGACAGCTTGCATCTGTGATCACATCTAGACTAATAGTATAAGTACCGGTATTGGTGTAGGTATGAGAAGGATTGATGAGTGTGGATGTGTTGGAGGAAGAAGAAATATCTCCGAAATTCCAGCTATAAGCAGTGATAGTACCTGAGCCTACAGGAGCAGATAAATTAGTAAAAGACACCAGAGAGTTGATACAACCTGTATTTGAAGAGAAATCAGCAACAGGTGCCTGGCCTAAAATAGTAACATTGATAGTATCTTTGGCCACACAGTTATTGGTGTTGGTAACAACCACAGAATATTGGCCGGATGTATTTACCAGGATAGAACTATTGTTAGAACCGTTACTCCAGGTATAGGTTAAAGATGGAGCAGCCCCGGATGTGAGGGCGATCGAATTACCTGCACATAGCGATAAATCTGGGCCTAGAGAAATATTATTTATGGAATTATCTATTAAAATATTAATAGTGTCCGAATGTTTACATCCGAGATTATCGGTAACATCTAAATAATATTGTCCATTTGATGTAACACTGTGTGTGGAGGAACTAAGGTTATCTTGCCAATGAAATGTAAGAGACGATGAAGTCCCGAAACCGGGATCTAGTACAAAATTAGTATTGCTGCATATAATCGTATCTTTCCCTCCAAAATTAAAAACAGGGGAAGCTTGAACCATTACTTTTATGGAGTCTGTTGTAATATTACCGGAACAATCTTTTACAGTAACACTATACTGCCCCTGTGTGCTAACAGTAATAGAATTGGAAGTAGATCCAACCGACCATGAATATGTTAAATTTGCAGGGCCAGCATTTAACACAACTTGCTGACCACTACAGATGACTGTATCGTTTGCCAACGATACAGTATATGTTGGAGGACTTAATAATACTGTAATTGTATCAGAAGATGTTTTATTAAAGAAATCTGTTGTGGTAACATAAAATATTCCCGGACTATTTATGACTAAAGAATCATCTGTAGAGCCGTCTTGCCATTGATAATTGATAAAATGCTTTTTTTTGGCTTTTAAAGTCACGGGGAAAGCACAGGTATAGAAATCATTTCCTAACTTAACAGGGGGAGCATATCTGTTCATTAAATATTTTTCCACTATAGATCGTAAAGAATCAGAGAGTGGCTTATCATAAATCAGAAATTCGGCAATACTTCCATTAATCGGTTCACCACCACCACTTCCTATATTAAAAACTCCCCCACTCTTTGAGATGGGATCGCTTGAGCTTCCACTTTGTATTCCATTTAAATATGTTGAATACTTATCATTCAAAAAATCGTGTACATCAACATATAGATTTTTCGCATTGAGTAAATCTCCCACTCCTAATCCATAAGGAGCAACATTTGAATTCGGCCATATTATTGAATTCCTTTGAAGAGGGTAACCTGATTGATTAGTGCTATAAAAGGATCCATTAGTCCCATTTCTATGAGCATATACTATAAATATACTGTATGCATCGGGCTGAGTATACATTGTTTCTAATCTGGAACCTACCCCATCAAATTTTACAGCTGGATAGTTATTAAGTATAGTATCGGATGCATACCATGTTGGTTTTATGGAGCTATTAGGTTGAAATGCATGATTATTGTTTCCGCTAATATCTTTCCATTGATCGACTATATTGCCACTCAAAACTATACCGGTATCTGATCGAAGCCATAATTTCAAGCCAGAAACATCGGAAGGATTAAAAGACGATTGAGCAACAATACTAATATTGCTGCTCAAACAGATTATTAGAAGGTTAATTAGAAATATTTTCTTAATAAAATAAACCATTTAAAGAAATTATGTGATATTACGAAGTTAATTAATTTAAATCAACTGATATGACAATTTATTTCTTTTGCAAAATTTTATCCTGTTTAATGGCAGATTCAGCGAACTATTATTAACAAAATTTTATTAATCAGTTATATTTTCTTAATTTCGGGTTCTGCGTAATAGAACAAACCCGTCTTAATTTGTGCTTTTTTAGAGATATTATGAGCGAAAAAAAATCATTTTTATTTGAAACCTATATAAATATTAAGCATAAATTACCTGACTATGTCATTAATTCTATTATTCGACTTATCCCTATTCATTTAATCTCCTCAGTTTTTGAAATTTTTGGTCTTTTTGTATTATTTCCTTCAATAAAAATAATTTTAGAGCCATCCCTTATTCAAAAAAACAAGTACCTTAATTCTATTTACACAGCATTTCATTTTAATAGTAATATAAGTTTTGTTTTGTTTTTGTTTAGTTCTATTACGGTATTATTTGTTTTAAAAAACTTCTTCATCTATTTAATATCAAAAAAACAAATTTCGGTTGCTTATGAGTTGGCAAGTCGTCTTTCTTTAGAAAAGTATAATAGTTATTTGAGTAAACCTTATAGTTTTCATTCTGATAGCAATACTGCTGTATTGTTAAGGAATTTCACGCAAATGCCATTTGAGCTAATTAACTATTGTGTACTTCCATTTGTGGCTATACTAAACGAACTGTTTATTTTAACTCTAATCATTGCCGCCATAACCTTTTACGACCCTTTATTATTTTGGTCTTTAATCCTTTTTATAGCCCCATTTTTATTAATTTATAATAAAGTTTATAAGAAGAAATTAAGAGATATCTCATCGAAGCGTGATGAGGAAAGTGCTGTTATGTTTAAGTTTGGTCTTCAATCTATGGAAGCATTCAGGGAAATAATTGTATTTAATAAAACAAGATATTTTCAGCCTATATTTAAAAAGACAGTTGATAAATACAGTAAATCAATGTCTGAAGCTTATCTGATGAATTCTATTTCTCCAAAGCTAGTTGAGACTTTGGCTGTATTGGCAATATTTTCTATTTTTATCACTGGCTACATATTTAATAAAGATTTAGAAGCACTAGCACAATTCTTAGTCATATTTGCAATTGCAGCTTCTAGAGTAATACCGTCTATGAACAAAATTATTTTGTCCTCTAATTACATTAAATCTAGTTCCTATATATTTCAACATTTTGATATAAAAGCTGATATAAATACTAAAGAAACTGTCAATAAATCAGAGGAAGAATTTTCAGGAACCATTGAATTCAGAGATAAATTGGAAATAAGAAATCTTTCTTTTGGTTTTTCCAATTTAAAAAACAATGTTTTAAATAATTTGAATTTAACAATTAAAAAAGGCCAAACGATAGGAATCATTGGTTCTTCAGGAGCAGGAAAGAGCACACTTCTAAATGTATTATTGAGGTTATATGAAGAACAAAGTGGAGGGATATATATTGATGATTTAAAAATTGAAAAATCTAAATTAAAAGCGTGGTACAAATTAATTAGTTATGTGCCTCAAAATATTACTTTGTTAGATGGAACCATAACAGAAAACATTGCTTTTGGAGTTGATAATGATGAAATTGATCAAAAATTATTAAGTAATGTAATTAAACAGGCACAATTAGAGAATTTCATTAATGGACTTCCTGATACTCAACAAACTCAGATTGGCGAAAAGGGTATTAAAATTTCTGGAGGCCAAAGACAGAGAATAGGTATTGCCAGGGCGCTCTACCATGGTGGAAAAATTTTAATCTTTGATGAAGCTACAAGTTCACTTGATTCGGAAACCGAAGAGATGTTGACAGAGGCGATAAATAATATTTCACACGAGGAATTTACAATAATTATTGTTGCCCATAGAATCCAAACTTTGAAATATTGTGATGCCGTATATAAGTTGGAAAATGGTGAAATTACGCTAACTAATTTATATTCCGCTTAATAAAGGGGATCTATTATAAAAATTCCTTAAATTTGTAATTTATCAGTATTTTCTTTAAATGTCTACAAATAAAAGTTTGACAAATATAAAAATTCCATATTTAATAGATCTTACACCTCTAGGTTCAAATGAAATCGGTTTTTTAACTGCTGTAGAATTTCCCGCTATAGTTCCTTTTGAGATAAAAAGAGTATATTGGACTTATTTAACTCCACAAGATGTAGAAAGAGGTAGACATGCTCATAAAGAATTAGAACAATTTATTGTTGCAGTTGCTGGGAAGATTGAGTTTGATTTAGAATCTAGAGATGGAAAATTTTTAAAATATACTCTTGATAATCCTGCTAAAGCTTTATACATCCCAAAAGGATATTGGCGTACTATAAGATTTACATCTGACGCTGTATTACTATGCTTGGCATCTTTGAAATACGACAAAGATGATTATATAAGAGACTACAATGAATTTAAAAATGCTATTTAAATATGAAACCTTTCTTTCATCAGAATGCAATAATTGAGACTGAAGATATTGGTGAAGATACCAGAGTTTGGGCCTTTGTTCACATATTTAAAGATGTAAAAATTGGCCGTAACTGTAATATATGTGATCACTGTTTGATTGAAAACGGAGTTGTTATTGGAAATAATGTTACTGTAAAGTCCGGGGTTCATATATGGACTGGAGCAACAGTAGAAGATAATGTTCATATTGGGCCAAGCGTTGTATTTACAAATGATCTTCACCCTCGAAGTAAACAAGAATTTGATCTTGGCAAAATAACAATTCGGAAAGGCGCTAGTATTGGAGCAAATTCTACAATTTTGGCAGGAGTTGAAATAGGTCAATATGCAATGGCTGGTATTGGTTCCGTTATTACGCGTAATGTTAAGAGCTATGCACTTGTTTATGGAAATCCGGCAAGGCAACATGGATGGATTGATGAAGAAGGGAATAAACTAACAAAAAACGAAGAAGGTAACTGGATTTCATCTAAAGGAATAATATATAAAGAAACGGCTATTGGACTTATAAAAACATGATTAAACAAATCCCTTTTCTCTCTTTTTCTAAAATGCATGAAGATTCCAAAGTTGGGATTTATGAAGCATTTGAAAACGTTTACATAAGCAATTACTTTATACTTGGAGATAAAGTCAAAAATTTTGAAAAATTTTATGCAGATTTCAATAAAACAAATTATAGTATTGGCGTTGGTAACGGATTGGATGCATTAATTATTTCTTTAAGAGCTTTAGGGGTAGGTTATGGTGATGAAGTAATTGTTCCTTCCAATACATTTATAGCGTCCTTACTTGCAATTTCTGCAACTGGGGCAAAACCAGTTTTAGTTGAACCTTGTATAGATACTTATAATATTAATCCAACACTTATTGAAGCTGCCATTACCTCAAATACAAAAGCTATAATGCCCGTACATCTTTATGGTCAGGCTTGTGAAATGGATGCGATTATGGTTATCGCTAAGAAACATAAATTATTTGTTGTAGAAGATAATGCACAAGCTCAAGGCGCTACTTATAATGGAGCACTTACAGGTAGCTTCGGCAATATAAACGGAACCAGTTTTTATCCGGGGAAAAACCTTGGAGCGTTGGGTGATGCTGGAGCAATAACAACCGATGATGAGGTTTTATTTGAAAAAGGAAAAAGTTTAAGGAATTATGGATCAAAGATAAAATATTTAAATGAAGTAAAAGGGTATAACTCGAGGTTAGATGAATTACAAGCTGCCTTTTTGTCTGTCAAATTAAAGTATCTAAATGATTGGAATAAAGAACGGAATAAGATAGCGGACCGATATAATAATTTACTGAACAACATCACCGAAATAACTTTACCAAAAATTGCTGTCGGTGCTACTTCTGTTTACCACCTTTATGTTATAAGAACACAAAAAAGAGATAAGCTTCAGGCTTATTTAACTGAAAAAGGAATTGGAACAGTCATTCACTACCCTTTACCACCACATCTCCAAGAAGCATTCAGTGATTTGGGATATAAAAAAGGTGATTTTCCTATTGCGGAAGAAATTGCAGAAACTTGTTTAAGCTTACCATTATATCCAGGATTAACAGAAGAAGAAATTGATTTTATATGTTTAACCATCACGTCTTTTTTTAATACATAAACTGTATTTTAACTCAAAGTAATAATGAAAAAGGTTGAAATATATCCCGCAACAATTAACAAAACAGGTGCAAATCCGGTTTTCAGTAATATTCCTGCTCCAGTTTTAAAGTTAATTTCGTTGAAGGATAAAGCACAGCCTCCTGTTTTTTTATTCTCTTTATCTAATGCTTATGTTTCGCCTTATGGCCCGGTTTTCAAAAACGGAATAGTATTTAAAGAATCAGTTTATAAGTCTTCAACTAAAAAAAGATGGAATATTTTTCTTTCGTGCTATAAAAAAATATTGAAAAATAAAGTCAAAAAAATTGAGGGTGATTGTGTAGTGATATGTCATTCCTGGTATCACAGTTATGGTCATTGGCTTACTGAAATAATTCCAAGATTGTTTTTAGTAAAAGAGGAGTTATCAAACAAACGTCTCATAGTCCACAAGGATCTCTCAAAATTTCATTTTGAAATTTTAAGTAAGTTTAATTGTAAGGACATCGTTTATGTTGCTGGCAATAATAAGATTTACATAAGTAGATCAAAGGCAAGGCATATGAAGATTATAAACGAATCTGAATTAGAAGAAATTCTGAAACCTCGTGGATTCGTTAAAGTGTTTCTTGAAGATATTTCGTTTGATGAACAGGTTCAATTATTGAATAGTGCCAGTATCGTAATAAGTAGCCATGGCTCCGGCCTGGCTAATGTATTATTTATGCAACCGGGAACTCATATTATTAATTTAGCCAGTAACGATCATCATGACTATTTTTGTTTACCGTTGGCTGGTGCGGCAAATATGAATTACAGCCATATTAACTGTAATGGTACAGTAAAACTTAATCCTGCATATAACGATATTACTGTTGATGTAAATATCGTTCGAGAAATTTTAGAGTCAATTCCTAATTAAAAATGGAAAATATTCTAATACTTACTTATTATTATCCTCCATGCAAAGGCGTCTCTGCTTATAGGCCACTTTCCTGGACAAAAGATTTCCATAAATATGGTTTTAATACCACAGTTATTACACGTCATTGGGGTGGAGATGAAAAAAAATGGGAGGAGTATTTAGCAGATAATATTAGTGAAAAGGAAACTATTACTTATCAAAATTCAAAGACAATTTACCTGCCCTATAAAAAAAACAGATACATAAGGCATGCGGAAAAAAAATGGGTGCAAACATTGGGTTTAAATAGGCTGATTTATTTTTGGTTAGCTATTAGTGGTAATTTTCACAGAGAAGTTGACGGCTATAATTGCTTTAAGAAATGTCTGTATGATGAACTTAGTAAAGAAAAGTACAAACTCATTATAGTTACTTCTCCGCCACTAAACTTAATAAAACTTGCTGTTAAAGCAAACAAAAAATTTAATATTCCATTCGTTGTCGATTTTCAGGACTCCTGGAATAATATGATGTTAGCTGAAAACTATAAGCCTGATACTAAAGAAATTTTTTACAATTATATTAAAGAATTATACCTTAAAAAGTGGTTAAATAAATCGTTATTTATAACAGCAGTAACTCCATCCTTTACACCTTTTATTAGAAAACTAACCCATAAACCAGTTGAAATTATCACTAACGGTTTTGAAAAAGAGGCTTATCTTAAAGATATAAAATCATCAGATGCATTTTTTAATATATCTTTAATGGGAACCGTGCATCCAATTCAGGACATTACAATGATGTTAGATGGACTAAATTTGTTTCTACAGGATAAAGATCCTAAAAAAATAAAATTAAACTTTATAGGTTTAAACTCATTCCCGGAGATTTCCAAAAAAATAACTACAGTCATTCCCAAAACTTTCACAACTATTTCAGATCGTGTAAGCATGGAAAAATCTGTAGAATTAACTCTTTCAGCTCATGTACTTCTATTTCCCAGTTACAAAGGTTACAAAGGGTATTATACCGCAAAAATATTTGAATATCTCGGGTCAGGTAGAAATATACTAATGGTGCCTGGTAATAAGGATATTGTTGATGATTTGATACTGTCTACACAAACTGGAAAAATCGCTAATTCAGAAAGAGAGTTTGCTGAAATATTAGAGAATTGGTATAGTGAATGGAAAAATACAGGAACCATAGAGTATCATGGTATAAAAGAAAATATTGATTTCTATTCAAGAGAACATCAGAATTCTATTTTATGTAATGCAATTAAAAAACATTTAGCTTATATTTACTAATAAGAAAAGTAGCTTTTTTAATAGTGAGAAGCTTTTGGAAACCTAAACCAAATATCTATAAACATTTTCATTTTAAAGGAATTATTACAGTGCCTGTAAATGCTGAAAGCTCATTTAAGATAAAGCATTATGGTTACCAGGTTGAAAATGATATTTTCTGGTCAGGTTTAACAGGAGAATGGGAAAAAGCATCGTTGGATATATGGATAAAGTTATCTAAAAATGCCAATGTGGTTTTTGATATTGGTGCAAATACTGGAGTTTATTCATTAATTGCAAAAACGATGAACAAGAATGCAGCAGTTTATGCTTTAGAGCCCGTAAAAAGAGTATTTGAGAAACTGATTGCCAACAACCAATTGAATAATTTTAATATAAATTGTCTTCCTCTTGCGGCATCTAATTATAAAGGTATAGCTAATATATACGATACAGATTCTGATCACACATACTCTGTTACCGTTAATAAAAATTTAAATACTGAAAAAAAGGAGACACGAATAATTGAAATACAAACTACTACTTTGGATGATATTATTGAACAAGAAAAAATCTCTAAAATCGATTTAATCAAAATTGATGTTGAAACTCATGAACCTGAAGTATTAGAAGGCTATAAAAAACATTTATTAACTCATAAACCATCTATTTTGATAGAAATATTGAGTGATGAAATAGGAGAAAAAGTTCAGGAAATTGTAGCTCCACTTAATTATTTATATTTTAATATTGGTGAATCAAGTGGGGTTAGACAGGTTGATAATATTACGAAAAGCGATTACTTTAATTACTTGCTATGTGATAATGAAACGGCTCGTTATTTAGAATTGATATAGCTACTTAGTTCTTTATGAAAAAAAAGAAATTAATTGTTGTTTTCTCTAATGTTTCAAAAGCTTTAGCTTTTGAATGGGCGGCCGAGTATTTATCGGATGAAAGATTATCTGTTCATTATGTATTATTGAACAATAAGCAAACATCATTCGAAAACTATTTAATTAATAATAATCATAATGTTACCAGAATCGATTATAAGAATAAACTGAATTCAATTAGTGTTTTTTTTAAACTTATATTTTTTTTTAGAAAGCAGAAACCTGATATAATTCACTGTCATTTATTTGATGCAAGTATAATTGGGTTAACTGCAGCTAGAGTGTGTGCGGTTAAAAAACGAATATATACAAGACATCATAGTACTTTAAATCACGATTATTTTCCACAAGGTGTAAAATATGATAAATGGTGTAATCGTATGTCGACAAATATTATTGCAATTAGTAATGTGGTTAAACAAACTTTGATTGTTAAAGAAAATGTAAGCGAAGAAAAAATAGCGATTATAAGACATGGATTTAAGCTTTCTGAATTTGAAAATATAAACTTTACAAGAATAGATAATTTAAGAAAAAAATACCAGATACCAGCTGATGTAAAAGTAATTGGTGTGATATCCAGATATCTTGAACTAAAAGGGGTAACATATATTATAGAAGCATTTCAGCAGATTTTGAAATCAGATCCTAATGTTGTATTGATTTTAGCAAATGCAAAAGGTGATTATGCAGAAACAATTAGAAAAGAACTTAAAAAATTGCCAACGACTAGTTATATTGAAATAGAATTCGAAGAAGATCTATTTGCTCTGTATCAGTTATTTGACGTCTTTATTCATGTGCCTATTGACGTTAATTGTGAAGCTTTTGGACAAACTTATGTGGAAGCTTTAGCTGCTGGAATTCCATCTGTTTTTACCTTATCAGGAATAGCCTCTGAATTTATAGAAAATAATAAAAATGCAATTGTAGTTAACTACAAAAATAGTAACGATATAAAAGAGGCAGTCTTTGAAATTTTCAAAAATGATAATTTGAGAAACAAATTGATTCAAAACGGTAGGCAATCATCATTGGAATTTAGCATCGAAAATTATATTAATAAAGTACAAAAATTATATCTTAATTAATCTATGTCATCAGAAAGACAATTAAATAGCGAAAATAACCCCTGGTGGGGCGAACATTTGCATCGTTACCAGGAAGCGGCAAAACTGCTTCCGAAAAAACACTTGAAGATACTGGATATTGCTTGTGGAAGTGGTTTTGGTTCTGATTTTTTAGCACAACTTGGAAATACTGTTATAGGCGGAGATGTTTCTGAAAGCGCAATTGCAGAATGCCGAAGCAAGTTTAATAGATCTGACATTTCATTCGAGGTTGTTGATGGAACAAATTTACCTTACACTGATGAAACTTTTGATGTTATTATTTCTTTTGAAACAATTGAACACACAACAAAGTATCAAAAAATGTTGAACGAGTTTAAACGGGTTGTGAAAAAAGATGGCGTAATTATTCTATCTACTCCTAATTTTTTAATCAATAGTCCCACTGGCATTATTGTTAACCCTTATCATACTCAGGAATGGACATACGAAGAGTTGTATGAGATATTAAATAATACATTTTCGAATGTAAAATTGTTGGGACAAGCTTATACCCGATATAGGAATAAGAGACAGTTAAAATATCGAATAGGTAAAATAGTGGAAAATATATTTTACACAAGAGGAGTTCGTAAACTCCCGATAAGCTTTCAGGACAAGACTATGAAAATGCTTATCGGCGAGCCTATGTATCCTTTGCCCAATAACTATTCATTTGTTGAAGAATTGAATGAAATAAAGAAGTGTAAAACGTTTTTTGCTATTTGTAAACCTTAATGTCTGCACCATTAATCAGTATAGTTATTCCATGTTATAATGGTTCAAATCATATTGGCGAAACAATTGGTTCCATATTAAGTCAAGACGAAGTGCGGTTTGAAATTATTATTGTTGACGATGGAAGTACCGATGATTCGAAAACAAAAATTGATTCTTTTTTAGATCCAAGAATTTGTTATTTATATCAAAATAATAAAGGTGTATCCGCTGCCCGGAATAATGGATTTGTTCACGCAAAAGGTACTTATGTTATTTTTTTTGATGCAGATGATATTATGACTCCTCATTTTCTATCTAGTAGGGTTAATAAGCTAAAAGACAATCTTGATTTAGATTTTATTTCAGGCGAAGTTCAAAAATTTGATGAAAATGGACTTATAACTGGATACTATAGAGGCACCAGTAAAAATGTGGTGCACGAAATTTTATTGTATAATATTGAGGTAGTTACATGTCCCTCAAATTATTGTTTTCGGAAAGACTTTTTAGTGAAAAATGGACTCTTATTTAATGAAAAATTATCTAGTACTGCAGATAAGTTTTTCTTAGTTCATTGTGCTAAATTTGGTAAATCAAATTTCGATTCTGGCTTATCAAAATTATATTATAGAGTGGCTAAAAATAGTATGTCCCATAAATTAACATCTGCTTTAGTTTATGACAATGAATCTTTTTATAGAGAATTGATTAAAAGCGATTTAATACCTTGGGAAATCAAAAATAAAAGCTTATTTTTAGCCGATTTTATTCTATTTGCATCTTTTTGGAAGGTTGGTGAGAAGGGAAAGTCCTTAAAATATGCTATGTATAGTTTGTTGAAAAATCCGGTAGAATTTATTAAAAAATGTGTGATTTAAAATAAAGGATTAGTGAATAAGTTTCTAAAAAACAGATGGCAGTTTATTTTCAGTTTTCTGTTTCTAATAAGTATTTTACCATTTTTTTGGACTTCATCAAAAGAGCAAAACGTTTATGTTTTAAAACACGAAAAATTTGATCCAAAACTCTCTTACTTGAACTCAATGGATAAAGCTGTATTGTATACTGATAGTGTTTATTCTAAAAATGGATCCCTTCAATTCGATACGGCAAAATATGTTCATATAATCAGTAATTTTACTAAGGAAAGATTTTATCATGGCTTATCAAACTATAATCTTTCGGATAATTGGATAGCGTATTTCTTGGGAAAATTACTTTGGTCGCATTTTTCAGCAATTGTGATTCCGGATGATATTTTGAAGTATCCTCAGGGGTTATGTAGTCAACAAACTATAATTTTTATGGAGTTGTTGAAACGAAAAGGAATTAAAGTAAGGAGTGTTGGATTAGGTTACAAAGAAGGGCCTGGGCATTTTTTGTGTGAAGTATATTATGGCGGAGCCTGGCGATTATATGATGTGACTAAAGAACCTGAATGGAAGAAGCTGACAAATAAACATTTAAGTATGGATTATTATCTGAGTAATAAGGATTCTTTATATTTGGCTTACAAAAGTAGGATGCCTTTGACTGTTTTTAATAAGTTAACAGAAAGAGTAAATTATGGAGAAGTAAACAAATTTCCCGCAGAAAAAATGCTCTTATTCCATAAGATTACAAAAGCCTTAACCTATATTTTACCAATATCTTTATTGTTTTTGGCTATTGGGAGTTATAAAAAGAGATAACAAATTCTGTAATCTTAATTTTTAAAATTATAGTATGATCAAAAATTTTCTTTTTCATAGAGTTAGTCCTGAAAGAGATAAATTATGGGATCCAATGAGTATTGAGCTTTTTGAAAAATGTATCAAATACATTACAACTAAGTATACTGTTGTTACGGTTGAGAATTTGAATACATTAACTGATGATAAAAAACGGAAGCATCGATATGCTACAATATCCTTTGACGATGGGTATAAGGATAATATATTGTATGCTTTACCAATACTTAATAAGTATAATATAAAGGCCTCTTTTTATGTTGTAACAGATTGTATTGATAAAAATATTCCCACGTGGACCTATATTTTGGATTATCAGTTTCAAAATACCACAAACAATAATATCTGTCTTGATTTTGATTTTCTTCCCGAAAATTTGAAAATTAAAGAGTTGAAAACAGAAGACGAGCGATTAAGTTATGTTAAGAGATTAAAGCCCTGTTTGAAAAAATTATCACACGAAAATCGGCAACTGATATTGGATAAGGTTAATACAGCTTTTAATGATGTTAAGCTACCTTCATTGATGATGGATTGGAACGATTTAAGAGAAAT
>JACQAK010000063.1 GCA_016194985.1 Bacteroidota bacterium | reverse complement strand
TGACGATTATTTTCTGCCATGTTTTTAAAATCTTCACCATATTTCTCCATCCGCTTTTTTAATTGTTCAGCTTCTTCTTTAACAGCTTTGGAGATATTATTGATATCTACTTTTTCGCCTTTCATAGCTAAGCGCTCGGTAGTTGTTTTGGCTTCAGGAATAGCGATCCATAAAATCAGGTACAACAAGAACCCCGTGCCTGCAAAAAAGAACATTAATAACAGGGCTATTCTTAACCAAACGGCATCTATATCAAAGTAATGACCAATTCCGGAACACACACCTCCTAATACTTTACTATCGCCATCACGGTATAAACGTTTTTTAATTGGCTCCCCCTCATACGAATTAAAGTTTTCGGCACTTTGTGTATTGGTAGTGGTTTCATTGGCTTCTCCTGCAAATTCTTCGGGTTTACCCATATTATCCATTACATAATCCACATCGCTCATTAATACAACTTGCTTAATGGGGCTGGTTTTACTTTGCAACATTTCCGCAATACGGGCTTCAATATCACTCATGATTTCATTGCCTCCGTCGGCCTTGCTGAAATAGCCTTTAATAGTAGATAAGTATTTACTTAACTTATCAAAAGCGTCTTCTTCTATATGAAAGATAATACCGCTTATATTTATGGTTACTGTTTTATTCATAATTTCTTTTTTAATTTATGTTTAATTGAATTATGAAATATGTCATGCGTTTATTAGCTTTTATGAGACGCATGCTATTTCATCCTTTCTTTTTTAGTCTTGTTTATTAATGGTTTTGTTGACGGCATCCACGAGTTCATACCAGGATAGATGTAATTCTTTTAAATAGGTGGTTCCTATTTCGGTAAGCATATAATACTTACGTGGGGGTCCGGAGGTGCTCTCTTCCCAACGATACGTTAATAAACCTGTATTTTTTAAACGTGTTAAAAGCGGATAAAGTGTTCCTTCTACTACTACTAACTTTGTTTCTTTTAATTTCTCAATGATTTCGGTTGGATAAGCATCGCCCTGAGAAAGTATAGAAAGTATGCAGAGTTCCAGAACACCTTTACGCATTTGCGCTTTTGTGTTCTCTGAATTTACCATAATTATATTGTTTTAAAATTAAATACTATACTGTATGCATTGTTGGCCTTTAAGTTATTAAGTTTTAGTTTTAAAAACTGCGACTCAATCGATTTTTTAAGTATATCGTTACTTGTATTGGCTACTACCAGATTTACCTCACCTGATTCGTTTACGGTAAATACTACGTTTACTTTCTCTTCCTGATCAAAGTGCATCAATAAATTAGGAAACTTGATATGTTCCTTAATGGTTTGATGCGCTTCTGTTACACTAAGACGTGTGGTTGATTTTGGTTTTTCATTTTCGGAAGCATTGCTATTTATGCTCAGGAAAATTCCTGTTGCTAATAACACCAGTGATCTTTTTACTATTGTTTTCATGTTAAATGTCGGTTTAAATTTTGTTTATGTTTTTAGCGTTCCTTCTCCCTGGCAAATCACAAATCGCGTTTTTGAGCTTTACCATTAGAGCTTTCTAATCATCCATCATCTGCAGTTTGAAAGAGATTAAAAAAGAACGATTTTTAGTACTATGCCATCTTTATTATTTGGTGACACAAAGATACATTATTTATTTAGTACCTTGCAACACATAGTACTAAATAAATACGTAAATATCTGATAATCAGTATTAAAATTTTTAGGTAAAGACTTAAAAAGTAGCTATATTTGTGGTTTCAAATAAAAACATGCACAGTTTTGCTTCCGATTTATCAAGTTTATTTTCTATTAACGGACTTGTTACCCTGTTTACTTTAACCATCTTGGAAATTATCTTAGGGATTGATAATATTATCTTTATATCCATTGCGGTGGATAAGCTTCCCAGAGAACATCAATCGAAAGCCAGAACCATTGGGTTGTTATTAGCTCTGGTTGTAAGAACCATTCTTTTGTGCTTTGTGGGGTATATAGCAGGGCTTAAAGACCCGTTTTTTCATATCGGCGCTTATGGTATCTCCGGAAAAGCCATTATTTTATTAGGCGGGGGGATATTTTTACTTATCAAAACCTGGCAGGAAATTCAGGAGCATATTCATGGTGATGAGGATGAGATTGGCCCGAGTAAGAAGGGAAAATCAACCTTTAATGCTATTATCATGCAGATCATTATCATTGATTTTGTGTTCTCTTTTGATAGCATTTTGGCGGCTGTAGGGCTTTCGGGCGTTGTTTTAATTATGGTATCGGCAGTCGTTATATCCATGATTTTGATGATTTTGTTTTCGGGGCTTGTGGCCGATTTTATTAATAAAAACCCTGGCATAAAAATGATAGCCTTATCCTTTTTATTGGTTATTGGCGGTATATTAGTGGCAGAAGCTTTAATTGATTGTTATAATACAACGTTGCCGCATGAAGAGCATATAGAGCTGAATAAAAACTACGCGTATGTTGCTTTGGCTTTTGCCATGATGATTGAGTTATTCAACATCAAGGAAAGAAAAATAAAACGTACCAAAGACTTTACGCAGGACGATAAAGAGTAAGCTTTACATATCATTCACCATTTCCTGCATCACCTGATAAGACTTCATGTCCATTAAGCCCGGAATCTGCATTTTATAGTAATGCAACAAACAATCCAAAAGTGCTAAACGTTCGCTGCGGGTGATCTTTTTTTGATTGGATAAAGAATGTGAAAATAAATTGGAAAACAACTCTGACTGCCAGAAATCAAAGCCTAAGGGAAAACTCTTAACAGACTGTTGGAACTTTCCTTCTAATGTATCAAAATAAGGCGTGTTTTTATCCCTGTTGTTGATGGGATAAAATCCAAGATGTTTGGTGAGTTCAAATAAAAAATAAATGTGGGTATCCAGATAACCATCTACAGCTTTATCGAGCCATTGGTAGGTATGACAAACCAGTTCAAAAAGATCTTCGTTGGGTGTTTGTTCTTTGAGGCATTTATACAATACTTCATTTAAAAACTGGGCAATGCATAATTTACTAAAATTAGCCTGTAGGTCGGTGTATACAAATAAACACTTTACTTCGCTCAGCTGCTGAATGTCTTTATTTTCTTTAACAGAAACAACACATTCGATTTGTGTTAGCGGCTGGATAATCCCTGATTTTATTTTTGCTTTAGGGCCATTACCAATATTGATATTGGCGGAGATTAATCCAAAATCTCTGGTATAAATTTTTGAAATTATTTTTTTGTCGGCATACTTGATATTATGCAAAACAATGCCCTGAGTTGTATAAAGCATTAATTAACGATCAATAATTTGGCAGTAGCTGATTTATCTCCACTGGCCGAAGAGCAATAAATCATATATACCCCACTGGCTGCTTTTGTTCCGCTGAATGTTTGAAGGTTCCATTCGATTTGCCCTCCCTGCGATACGGTTGACCATACCAAATTTCCGTACACGTCTGTAATTTTAACGGTGGCAGCATCAATAAGCCCCTTTACGTATACAGGGCCGTTAGAACCGGGTCTGATAGGATTTGGATACGCATGCACGCTTGTGAAATCATCATATCCTTTGATGATAGGTGTTCTGTATGATTGCACACCCTGATCGGTAGCAATAAATACATCACCGGATGTTTCATCAACAACTATATCTCTTACCAGATTTGAGTAGATAGGGCTATTATCGACCGAAAAATGATAGATCTCTTGTTGCCCGTCGGCAGAAAAACAATACACACCGGAGCTTTCTGTTCCAACCCATTTACGGTTTACACCATCCACCGCAATAGCAGTGATTACATCATTTTCCAATAATATCTGTACGTGTCCGTCCTGCTCAATTAATATTTGTTGACTATCCCAGTTTGCACCTGTAAATACATTTTCGGGATTATAAAATACGGTAATACCTTTGGCTGTTCCTACCCAGATATGATTGTCTTTATCTTCGCAAATGGATTGAATATCCATGGATGGCAGATGTCCATTCCCCTGAGCGGTACTTAAAAATCTGGTATTAGAGGTATTTGGCTGGCTCAATCCGTTTACATCTTTATAAACCATTAATCCTGTATTTCGGGGCATTACAATCCATGCCTGATCATATTTATCAAAAATAATTTTGGTAACTGTTGGTTGCACCACAAATTGCTCGAAGTTTAAGAGTGTCCAGGTATTATTCGGTTTTTTAACGGCCACACATCTTTTTCCTAATGTAATAGATGCCCACAGATTAGAGTTTTTATCAAAACTCACTCCTGTAATACGAACATCATCTCCTCCATTGTAACCAATTAAAGGGCTATTACCATATTTATACACTCCCTGAATTTGGTTTGATCTCATCTCCATTACACCGGTTCCCATACATGCAAAGGCAACATGATCTTTATCTTTTGGGTCAATAGCAACAGCATTCATATCCAATATAGAATCAGGAATAATACCTCTAAATGAGGCCCATTCTCCATCCTGATACATATTCGGTTTATCATTTCTATACTGAGGATTATAGACTTCTCCTAAATTCATAGGCGCCACTATAAGTTTTCCATCCTGAATATCCAGATCATTTGCCAAATTATTCTCGGGACCATTAATTTGGATCCTGTTATTTGGAGTCCATGGTGCGCCTCCGGATTTTACTAATCCATACTTTTTATCGGCTACCCAAAACTTATTATTGTTTTCATAAAATATATCATTAATAGCTGCATAGTCGAACCCATAGTTTGTTAAATAATTCAATCGTGCTCCTGTATTATCATATTCCTCAACACCATATTGATCTAAAATCAATAATTTATTGTATTTAGAATAATCATATAGTCTTATGTTTTCGCTGGATTGATAATTACTGATAAATGTGCATTTGGTCCAGCCTGCAGATGTATACTGATACAATGTATCTTTAAGAGATACACCCGATTTGAATTTTTCTGAATAATTTGCGATGATTTTCCCACTAAAGTTAACGATGGTGTTGTATGGTCCTGAAGGTATTCCCACATTAAGGGATTTCCAATTTTGATAATTACCTAAATTAACATTTAATTTTCCGTAATAAACTCCGGTTGGTGTAGCTGCAAAGATCGCCGAATCATTTCTTGTAACCTGATATACTTCTAAATTTGTGATACCATTGCCCAGATAATAAGTTTCTTTAATCTCCATTTTATCGGTATCAAATACAATGATTCCAAAACCGCAAGAAATGTAAGCAAAGCTGCCATTAAAATACACTTCATTAATATATTTTTTTCCCTGAATGATTTTCCGCTTAATATCAGATATGTTAATAATGGAGCCGTCAGGCTTAATAACATCAATATTGGTATTATTGTAAATTACCAGTAAATTATTGTTATAATCATTCTTTCTCAATAATTTAATTCCTACATCCGATAACCCGCCAATCTTAGTGAGTTTTTCAATACTGTTATCCACTTCATTGTAAGTTGCTAATCCTGAGCCATTTGATATGTAAACCAAAGGACCAACTTTGGCAACACTGTTTGAATAATTATACGACAAATGATCAACCCATTGCCCAATCTTCACCTGGGAAAACGAAAAAAGATTTAAAAGGATGAAAAGGGATAAAAAATATTTTTTGACTCAGAAAACTAAGGGGATTTTTAAGTTAGGTTATTTATTTAATAGTAATTTTCGATATTCTGTCTGATTATCTGACTTGATTTTTACAAAATAAATTCCGTTGGGATAGTCTTTTAAATCCACATCATAGAGACATTTAGAAGAACAGTCCTTAATAAAAGAATGCCTTATCGTTTGACCTAATTCATTTATCAGTTCTATCGACGCATTATTTTTGAGATTATTAATTTCGATGGTAAAGATTCCTGTTGTAGGATTTGGATAAATCGTTAAAGAGCCATACAGTTCATTATTTTTAATTCCTACTGTTGATACGCTTACCATGATTGTATTTGATCGGGCCGAATTACAGGCATTTACATCGGTAGCCACCACTGTGTATACACCATCATAAGGTGCCGTAAGAGTTTGAGATGTTGCTCCAGGAATCATATAATTATTCACATACCATTGGTATCCTGTTGCAGGACTTGATGTAAGGGTTAACCCCGAAACACTGATAGTTGGCGTTGGCAATGTTGGCAATACAGTAATAGTTTGAGTATATGCCGTACTGATTCCGGCACTATTAGCAGCAACCAGACTAACGGTATAAGTTCCGCTGGTGGTGTACGTAAAATTACAATTTTGAATATATGATACGGATGGGCTCGCTCCTACTGCTGTCCAGGTCCAGGATGTAGGCGCATTGGTAGAAGCATCGGATAATAATAATGGTTGATTGATACATACTTTGGCTGTAGATTGTGTAAAATTAGCCACCGGTGTTGTTACCACATATGCATCATTACGGTTATACCAGATTGGAGATGTCCATATTTTATCCCCATCTGCCTGAGTAATTAAGATATAATAATAGTATTTACTATTATTTGCTGCCGCCGCATGTGTGTATACTAAAGATGCAGAGTTTGTTACTGAAGTTAAAACAGTAGGATTAGCACCACTTCCAGGTACTCCGGCATAAATAGCAATCGATGAAACAGATTCTGCCGCATCCGGATCCGTAACTGTAACAGACAATGTTGGAGTACCGGAATGAGTAATAATACTTCCCATCGGCTGGTTCTGTATCTGAAAATTAACTTTTACATTCCAATCGTCTGAACAGTAAAAACGCATCTTTTTAAAAGCATCGTATACATTAGCCCGTGTTAATGATTGAGCCATTACTACCAGACGTCCGGCTGACTGACGTCCGAATACTGAGTTATGCGTATCATGGTCCAAGCCTATTCCAACATGGTACCCTTGTCTTAAAGCATAATTGTATTGTGTAATGTATGTTCCTGTAGAGGGGTCGGAATAGGTTGAATTAGTAGAAAAAGCCGGACCGCTTCTTCCGGCTGTGCCAACAATAGCACTATCGGCAGTAGCGTTAACCGACGTGGTTAAAATACCTCCAAAATCACTGGTGTTTGGATGGCATAAATACGCAAAAGCATTAGGACGGGCCTTTACTTTTTTCCAAAGTGTGGTATAATCGCTTTGAGGCACATAGATATCGAACAAACTATTATCCCAGCCCATCAATGAATCACAACCATATACAATAACGTGGCCACCGCCTGAAATAACCCCCCACTCAAAACCATACATCGCCACAAAAGTACCATCATTATTGGCCGCATTGGCATCCGCAATCCCCTGATGGTAACTGGCTAAAGATGCCATTCCTGCGCTGGCATGGTTATGTTCTGCTACCCCATAAAAATCAATATGCTGGGAGTTTTTAGCATAGTTGAATGCCTGAATCGGCTTGGTCATTAATGAGGTAGCGCTATCTTTATTTCCATCGGAATAAGACGTGTGGCTGTGTATATTACCGTAATAATAATTATACGTTTGAGCCGTCATACGCATTAGCGATGCAACAGCCGCCAGTAAAAAAATAAGGTTCTTTCGTGTCATGTTTAAAATTGTTTTAATGAGTTAGATTACATGTTTTTAAAATAGTTTCATAGTTTTCAAAATCATCTATATCCTGAATGTTTTTCCAGTAATTACAGGCATTTGCCTTATGGTGTAAATGGTATTCGCAAAAGCCGAGTTTGTAATAGGCTATTTCGAGTTTGCTATTGATCGACAATGCTTTTAAGTACAGATCGATCGCTTCTTTAAATTTATTTTGATTGAAATAAATGTGCCCTTTCTCTAAAATTAATAAGGCATTGTTGGGAATCCATTGCAATGCTTGCTCTATAACGGTAAGTGCCAGCTCGTTGTTATGATTTTTTTCGCAGGCAATAGCCTTGTACAAATATGCATTGCTATTGGTTGGGTTATAGCTTAATTCCTGATCAAAATAG
>JACQAK010000094.1 GCA_016194985.1 Bacteroidota bacterium | reverse complement strand
GAAGAAGCCGGTATCAAAATAGGTGATATTGTTACCAAAATTGAAAATGTAGCTGTAAAAAGCACCTCTGAATTACTGGAACAAGTTGGCAAATTCAGACCAAGTGATAAAATTAATGTTACCCTTGTTCGTAATGAAAAAGAAATTGTATTACCAGTTGTTTTAAAAAATAAAGAAAACAGCTTAGGTATGATCAAAAAACCTGAGATCTTCAGAACGGCTGTAAATTCATTAGGTGCTGAATTCGAAGAGTTGAATTCAGAAGATCTGGCAAAATATAACATTGCGTCAGGTGTAAAGATTGCCAAACTCAATTCCGGAAAATTATTAAATGCCGGTATCAAAGAAGGCTTTATCATAACCTCCGTTGATAAAAAGAAAGTGAGCAATATTAAAGATATTCAAAACATGCTTGAAAATAAAACAGGAGGCGTTTTAATTGAAGGAATGTATCCCAACGGTATGCGTGCATACTATGGATTTGGATTATAAAAGATGTTCAATGTTAAGTTCTTCAATGATCACTATTCCATCATTATTTAAACTTAAATAGTGATCATTGAAGACTAAACAAGCTATATAACTTAAAAACCAGACATTAATTCTTTAAACTATTTGTTAATCATTCAAGAAAGTAGTTACGTCTCCATTGATTTGCGATAGGTCTAAAAAGTTAAAATAAAAATGTTAAAAACATAACAAAAACCTAATCATTTAATAATCAAAGCGATACAGAATTGGAAAAACGCCCTTTTTTTTCTATCTTTGTTGGCTTATAAAACCATCCAAATACCATGAGACAACTAAAAATAACCAAATCGATTACCAATCGCGAGAGTGCATCTTTAGATAAATATCTTCAAGAAATTGGTAGAGAAGAATTAATTACTGCAGAAGAAGAAGTTGTTTTAGCGAAGAAAATTAAGGATGGTGATCAGGACGCTTTAGAAAAATTGACCCGTGCTAACTTACGTTTCGTTGTGTCAGTTGCAAAACAATATCAAAATCAGGGTTTAAGTTTACCGGATCTGATCAATGAAGGGAATTTAGGTTTAATTAAAGCGGCTCGCCGTTTTGACGAAACACGTGGTTTTAAATTTATTTCCTATGCTGTATGGTGGATTCGTCAATCTATTTTACAGGCGTTAGCTGAGCAATCCCGTATTGTTCGTTTACCGTTAAATCAGGTAGGTTCATTAAATAAAATCAACAAAGCTTACTCAAAATTAGAGCAGGAATATGAGCGTGAACCAAGTGCTGATGAAATTGCCGAATTATTAGATTTACCTATTGATAAAGTGTCTGATACGATGAAAGTATCTGGTCGCCATGTAAGTATGGACGCCCCATTTGCCAACGGAGAAGAAAGCTCTTTATTAGATGTATTGGTTAACCACGATTCGTTAAAAGCGGATGCAGGTTTAATTATGGAGTCTTTATCAAAAGAGATTGACAGAGCCTTATCTACCTTAACAGAAAGAGAAAGAGATGTTGTTAAATTGTTCTTTGGTATTGGTTTAAACCATGGTTTAACTTTAGAAGAAATTGGTGATAAATTCTGTGAGATTTAGCACCGGAAGCAGATCCGGATGACGAGCGACTGAATGACACATTAAAACTTATTCCCGTATTACTTACCGAACCGGATTGCTTTACAGAAGCAGTCGACTGAACTACAGCTTGATCATCCGTATTAAAATTTCCTTGTTGAAGCATTTGATTACCTATATTATTATCATCGTTTACATTTGATGTATTGATCAAATTAGTTTGGAATACCTGAACAGGAGGATTACTATTATTAGTCAAAAATACATTTCCTGATTGCTGTGGTTGCGCAAATGTAGATAGTGATATAAATACACCTGATAAAAAAATAATTGTTTTCATAAGAGTGATTTGATACTATCAAATATCTTCAAACAACGTTTATGGATAGTTATTGGCAGTGTTAAGGAACTATAAAATAAAAACACCATTAACAATTTTTAACCCATTGATTCTTAGTGCTGCCATTAAACCCTTTTCCCTAATTCGATAACTGCCAGATCTTTGATCTCGCTTCCATCAATCACAAAACGCAATACGGTTTTGATCTGATGAAAACCATGCACACCGCAGGCTCCGGGATTCATATGCAGCACATCATAGTTCTGTTGATACATGACCTTTAAAATATGGGAATGACCACAGATAAATAATTTAGGCTTTTCAGCAATCAGAATATCTTTTACTTCTTTTAAATAACTGGTGGGTTGTCCGCAAATATGGGTTATAAACACTTTAACCTCTTCGCAGGTAAAAATCAAATTTTTAGGAAACTCTTTACGGGCATTCGCATCATCAATGTTGCCATACACAGCCCTTAATAGTTTCATTTTTTTTATCACATCCGTCACTAGTTCTATATTCCCAATATCGCCGGCATGCCATACTTCATCGGCTGCTTCAATATGTTTGAGCAATGCTTTATCCAAATGGCTGTGTGTATCGGATATAAGTAAGATATTTTTCACCAACTAATTTTAATGTGATTGATTGTGCTTTGAGTGACAACAAAATTATTATTATTTTAATAGAAGATACAGTATTGAAATATAAAAACACTATGAATTATTGTTCGACCCCTTCGGGGTCGAATATTTTTCAATCAACACATTTATAATTTGTTGATTGCATTCATTTTCAGGCAGTATTAAACTTATGAAAGTTCAGATAATTTAAAGCAATGGTACAGGTTTAAAAAAAATAAAAAAGCGTTGACTAATTATTCAACGCTTTTCAAAATAAAAATAATACGGTTTAATTTTTAATAAGCTTCTTACATAATTCTCTATCGTTGTATCTGATCTTTACCCAGTAAATACCAGTACTCAAATTCAATGCGTTGGCATCAATCGTTTTGGTATAAACACCTTTACTTTCTTTGGATTGATACGACGTTATTTCTTTTCCCACGGCATCTATCAGTGTCATGTTAACTTCACTGTCATCAGGTAAATCCAAGGACACAATAAATGTTTGAGAAAAGGGATTTGGATATACCGACACCAAATTACTTTCTTTTAATTCCTTAACATCTGTAGCAATAGATACGGTTTGTCCGTTTGTGCTAATTATATTGCTTAATAATCCAGCACCATTTTCAGATCTCACATTAAAGTAATACACGGTACCGGCAGTTAAAGACAGATTCTTAGCTGTTACCGTCGTATCTCCCCAATTGCTTGTCCATGTTAATGTATTAACTGCTCCCGGGCTTGTACCGATAGAGTACCAATATTTAGCAATAGCTGAATTAGGATCGTTGGACGAAGACCAGTTAGCCGACAATGAATCGCTGGTTACCACTACGTTTATATCTGCTCCTTTTCCATCATTAATAGTTGTAATATTGGATGGATTTGTCCAATCAATATTTACATCGTGATAATCTATCGTAGATAAGTTTCCGGCAACGTCATTAACGATTGATTTTACCTTACAGGCATTTTGTGTAGGATTAGGATTCTGGTAACGGGCATCGTTTGCATTTCCTGAACCAACAGATACACTTACAGAGGCCGTAGGGCGCGACCGATATACCTTAATTTCATCAAGGCTCCATTTACAGTTACCACTTCTGAAAGATATATAACTTCCACTGCTTAAAGGCGAGGGATCGGTCCAGGTTGCGATTAAGGAATTATCTTTATACACATCCATTTTACCTGTAATTCTATCGTAGATTACTTTAAAGTCATACCATTGTCCTGCCACTAAATTAACGGCTGCTGTGTAAGTTGGCGAACCAAATGTATTGACGCCTCCTGAATAAGATGTTTTATATAATTGTACAGCCTGATTATCCAATCTGAACCACACAAAATAACTATTCCCTCTGTTAACACTATCCGGTGCATCCGCAAAAAAGTGCAGGCCTGCTCTTCTGTTTGTTCCTGTTCCTTCCAGCTTACCCTTAAAGTTATACAAATAGCGGTTGGATAATGTTTGTGTTAATGCCGCATAAATATTGGTATTTGCAGCCGATGTACTTACTTCGTCGGTTTGTTCCAGTGCATTATTATTAATTCCCCAAACACCTACTTTTTGTGTCCACTCCGGATGAATGGCTACATCAAAATTATCAGAGAAAAAACCGTGTGTATAATTTCCTCTCCATTCCGTTCCATTAAAATCAATCACCTGATAATAACTTTTTTCTAAACCCGATCCGCCTGCATTATCGGCATCCGTAAATGTTGCTGTGAAATTAGCCGTTTTCCAGGCTCCAACGGTACTAATGGATGTAGTGGGAATCGTAACGTCTGTAGTAGTTGTAGGTGTTACGGTAGCATTCGTTGTATAAGTAGCTACCCAACCTGCCGCTGTTGTGGCACAATCCGAGCGGAATTCGATCAGTAAATTAGGACCTGTTGAATTAATATTTCCTGGTGAAACAGTACTTGTGTATTTTCCAATCAATGTAGAATTAACCGAATTACCATCATAAATGAACATATAATCGTAATTGTTTTCAAGATTGAATGATGTGAAATTCATACTCACCGATGTGGCGCCTCCT
>JACQAK010000093.1 GCA_016194985.1 Bacteroidota bacterium | reverse complement strand
GATGTAGATACCAACGATGGGATGGACGTATCCCTATTGGCTGTTAATACAGAAACCAGGGAATGTTTGTGGGCAGGAGCCTTCAGAAGTCTGGTCATTGTGAATGACGAAGGTGAGTTGGAGAAAATTGAAGGAAATAAATATCCGGTTGGAGGCGCTCAATTGGATGCAAACAGGGTATTTACAACTCATGCCCGAAAATTAAACAAAAACGACTGTCTTTACATGTCTACTGACGGTTATGCCGACCAATTTGGGGGACCTAAGGGTAAAAAATTCATGGTAAAACAATTTCATGATAATTTAAAGTCCATTCATCAATACAGTATTACCGAACAACAAAAAGAGCTTGAAACTCAATTAAGCGATTGGAAAGGTAGTTTTGAGCAAGTAGATGACATTTTGGTCATTGGAATAAAATTGTAAAAAAAAAGCGCAAAAGTGTTTTTTAAATAAATATTGTTTTTATATTTGATTAATAATTTGGCACTTTATTTGTCTTTCATTTATTGCCAAAAAAACACATAAAATGAAAAAAAACACCATTCTATCGACAATATTAATCGTTTCTTCGATTATTACCCTGAATTCCTGTAAGAAAAAAACAGAGGTAGATAACGAATCACAATCTGTAGTTGATAATGCGATTTGTGAACAACAGTTTATGGCCATTACTCCGGTTGTTAATGAAAAAGGAATTAATCAGGCCGGTATTAAAAGAACTTCTTCATCTTGTGGTACCTGGTCAATATTAGGCGCATTAGGAAATGCAACCATTACACCAAGCGCAAATGATACCATTGATAATAACGGCGACGGATTTTATGATAACGGTCCTGTAACTTTCCAGATTGATTACGGAACAGGTTGCTTGAGTTTTGATGCCCTGTCATTTAAAACCGGGATCATTAAAATTACTACTGCAAAACGTTGGAGTGCTTACAACAATGTGGTAACGGTTGATCTGCAAAATTATAAAGTAAATAATATTACTTACTCAGGTCAAATCAAAATTACCAAACCGGATTCAGTTACTTTTACTGTTGATGTGATCAACGGGCATTGTACAGACGGTTCATGGAATATTGATTATCAGGGTTCAAAAACCATCAAACAAATTGGCGGTTACAGCACCAAAAACGACGAATCTGATGACGTGATTGCAATCACGGGTAATTCTTCAGGTAAAAACAGAGAAGGCCGCAGCTTTAGCACAAATATTACAAGTGCATTAACTAAGAAATCAAATTGTAAATTCATTTCTTCGGGTACATTAGAATTAACACCGGAAGGATTTAAAACACGAACTGTAGATTTTGGAGCAGGAACATGTGATGATGACGCTACCTATACAGTAAACGGGCAAACAGTTTCATTTAAACTTAAGTAATTGATATTACGGTCATCTCTTATGATTGATGCATTCAACATATACGATAATATGGACAGGAATAATATTCTGTTGTCCTTTAAAGGTGATATAACGTCTGAGCTATTGACCTCTATTCTTCAGATCATGGAGAATAAGATGGATAATATGCAGGAAGAACCTAAAACCAAGAAAAAAGTATATAATGTTTTAGTTGAGTGCCTTCAAAACCTGTATCATCACATGGATGATGCAACAGATGGTAACGGTGACAAAAACAGAAGTGCTATTTTTATGATCGCAAAAAATAACGGATCATATAATATCATTACCGGAAATTATATCTTAAATGAAAACATTCATGGCTTAAAGACCCGCTTGGATGAAGTAAATGCGCTTAGTAAAGACCAGTTAAAAGATTACTATAAATCGGTTTTAAACAACGGAGAAATGTCGTTGAAAGGCGGTGGTGGATTAGGAATGATTGACATTGCCCGAAAAACTGGTGAAAAATTAGATTATAATTTTTTGGAAATTGATAATAAAGTTTCTTTCTTTACACTAATAATAAAAGTAACACAACCACAATTAATATAAAATAAGTAACTATGGAAAAATACGCGATCGAAGGAACGCCAAAAACACCAACTATATCATTTGATATTCAAGCAGGTGTATTAGAAATTAAAGGACGTTCAATCCCTGAAAATTCAATTGAGTTTTATAAGCCTTTAGTAGACGCATTGGATAAATATTCTTCTGCTTCAAAGCCTACAACAACAGTAAATATTCAGTTAGAGTATTTTAATACCAGTTCATCTAAATGTATTTTAGATGTGTTTAAAAAATTAGAAGCTATTCATAAAGGTGGAAGTGCCGTTACAATTAACTGGCATTATGAAGAAGATGATGAGGATATGTTAGAAGCCGGAGAAGATTATCAGGCTATTATCAATGTACCATTTAAAATGGTTCAGGTAGCTGAATAATTTCAAAACGTATATGTTTATAAAACCCCGAACTTTCGGGGTTTTTTTATGGATTTTCGGCAATTATTTAGTAGATTTGTAACCTCAAAAAAAGAAATTATTTATGTCAAAAATAACCGATTTATTAGGCGCTCAAGCAGATAGTTTATTAAACCACACGTGTAAAACGATCTCAAAGGACCACATTGTTATTCCTAACTCTAATTTTATTGACCAAACCTTTGTGTACAGCAATAGAAATCCACAGGTATTAAGAAGCCTTGCGCAACTTTATGGAACCGGTAGATTAGCCAATACAGGTTACATGAGCATTTTGCCGGTGGATCAAGGTATTGAACATAGTGCAGGCGCATCATTTGCCCCAAATCCAATCTATTTCGACAGCGAAAATATTGTAAAATTAGCTATTGAAGGTGGTTGCAACGCTGTTGCCTCTACTTATGGCGTATTAGGATCTGTAGCCAGAAAATATGCTCACAAAATTCCATTCATTGTAAAAATCAATCATAACGAGTTTATTTCTTACCCAAATAAATTTGACCAGATCATGTTTGGTACTGTTGAAGATGCCTACAATATGGGAGCTGTAGCCGTTGGAGCCACCATTTATTTTGGTTCTCCTGAATCTGGTCGTCAGATTGTAGAAGTGGCAAAAGCCTTTGAACGTGCTCACCAATTAGGTATGGCTACCATTTTATGGTGCTATACTCGTAACAATGCCTTCAAAAAAGATGGTGTTGATTATCATACTGCAGCTGATTTGTCTTCTCAGGCCAATCATTTAGGTGTTACTATTCAAGCGGATATTATCAAGCAAAAAATGTCTGATAAAAATGGTGGATACACTGCTTTAAACTATGGAAAAACACATCCTAAAGTATACTCCGAATTAACAACAGATCATCCGATTGATTTATGCCGTTATCAGGTAGCTAATTGCTACATGGGTAAAGTTGGTTTAATTAATAGTGGTGGAGAAAGCAAAGGCG
>JACQAK010000091.1 GCA_016194985.1 Bacteroidota bacterium | reverse complement strand
AAGTGATTTTAAATGACACAGATTATACTCTAACTCATAAAACCTACTCATTGAAAAACGGAAATACTATTTATTTAGCTCTCACAAAAAATAGATTTATTTATACATATATAAACATGGAAGACTGCAGAATAGAATTTGAAAAAACGTATCTCACCCAAAACTGGAAAATCCCTATAGAATATGATACAAGTTCCATGTTATTTGGAATGCTTACTGATAATAAAGAAAATATTTATTTTACAATAGAAAATATTACTCAAGAAACAACTAACCCTGATAATCCAAAACTTACTATTACGCAAAATTACTTAGGAATTATAAAGCTCAACTTACGTGGGGACTTTATCTGGTCTAATACAATTTCAAGAGAAGTTCCTAAATACAATAGATTTCCTATTTATTACTTTTCTTTTATTCAAAAATCTTATGAAGAAAAAAATTATTCAATGTTTCATGATGCCAATAATATTTATATTATTACAAAAGAAGATTTAAAATCAGAAAAATCTAGCTACAAAACCGGATTCCCTTCCAATGTAGTACTTCATAAAATAGACCAAAATGGGAATCTTAATAGATCTATAATCAATGTTAACAAAAAAGAATCTGGCATAATACCCTCTAATTCCACTTTAATATTTGAAAATGGGGAAATACTTTTTAATATTATCAGCCCCAATAAAATAAAATTCGTGACTTTAAAATTATAATAAATTATTTTTTTAGCATTTACTAATTATGAAAAAAGCATTCCTCTTTATCTCATTATTATCATCTTCCCTGTTCGCACAAACATTAACTTATAGTTTCAGTAATGAATTTGAAACCATAAAGAAACATGATGACATGGGCTTTTATAAACTCAATGCCGACGAATATGCCGAGGTATATTTTAAACGGGAAGAAGATATGATCTTTCAGATCTTTGATAAAGATTTTAAAAACGTTAAGAAAACTGAAACTGTTACTTTCCCTGAATTTGAACAAAGACGGGATAATGAAGGCTTTTTCAATATCAAAAATAATTTTTTCTGGGTGTATTCCACCTGGGATAGAAAAACAGAAACGGAGCGTTTATTTGCCTTACCATTTCATAAAGAGAATTTTAAATTTGAATCAACACCCATCAAATTAATTGAAACAAAACGATTAGTTCCCTATAACAAATACCGTTTCAATTATTCTACCGACAGTACAAAAGTTTTGGTTACCTATGTGGTAAAACCCAAAGAGAAAAGAGATAAATTAAATAAGGACATTATTGGTTTTAATTTGTATGACGATAACATGCAAAAGCAATATGCCGCGGAAATAGAAATGCCCTACTCTGAATACGATATGAATAATCTGGATTATGAAGTGGATTCGAGAGGTAATATTTATATGTTAACGGAAGTGAAAATAAATAATTCATTAGATGGTGAAGTTGACAGAGAAAACAAAAATGCCATGCGTTATGAGCTTATACGGGTAGATCAAAAAAATAACACCCTACAACGTATAAAAATCAATCTGGATAATAAATACACAAATTCCGTTGTATTATCGGAAGATCTGAATCATAACATTGTTATTGCAGGTTACTACTCTGATAAAAGAAATAGCGGTGGCTCAAATGGAGCATATATTATTCGCTTAGAATATGGCGATAATAATTCCATAAAAAACTTAACGACAACCTATTGTGAATTTCCGGCAGAGACCTTAAAAGCTTACGAAAATGAGAGAACTCAAAGAAAGATGGAAAAAAGAGAAAAAGACAATAATTTGGAAGCCGCTAATTTGGTATTCAGAAATTTAGAATTTTATCCTGACGGCAGTATGATGATTATTGGAGAAGAGTACTATATGGTAACCAATACATATTATAATGGCCGAACTACTTACACTTCATATACCTATTTCTACAACGACATTTTAGTATTAAAAGCAGACAAAAACGGAAAAACAATCTGGTGCAATAAAATACCGAAACAGCAATCCGGTAAAGGCTATATGGATTTGAGCTACCACCATCACTCGTATAATGGTGAAGACTTTTTCTTATATCTTGATAATGCCAAAAATATTAACTTATCACTTACCGAAACGCCTGCGCCCCACTCCAGTGGTTTGGGAGGCTATTTAACCTGTGTGAAGATTGATGCCAATGGAAAGATGACCAAAAGATCTATTTTTGATATCAGACAAGAGCATGTCAATATCTATCCACGATCCTTCGAATCACTTAACGGGAACTTAATATTAGATCGTTTAAAAGCCGACAGAAATGAGTCCCGTGTGTTTAAAATCGAATTGAAATAGTACCCACTCTATTTATACACCATTGCTTTTAAGGCAATATTTGTTTGATGGAGATCATGAACATACATTGATATTAAGTAACAACAAACAAAGCCTATTTCAATAGATCATGAAAACAGCGACATTACACGAATTAAAAAAGGAGCTACAGGAATTACCTCCCAAGCAATTGGTAGAACTCTGCGTTACTCTGGCTAAGTATAAAAAAGACAATAAAGAATTTCTGGATTATCTTTTATTTGAAGCTCATGATAAGAACAATTTTATTACCGGCGTCAAAAAAGAAATTGATGATCAATTTGAAGAACTTAAAACCCAATCAAATCTATATTTCGTAAAAAAAAGTTTAAGAAAACTGTTACGAATCATTACAAAATACTGTAAGTACATTAATGATAAAGCGTTGGCGGCCGAATTATACATTTATTTTTGCAAAAAAATGAAGGCCTCCGGAATACCTTATCACAAAAGTCAATTACTGATCAACATGTATGAGCAACAACTTAAAAAGATCAACACCCTGATTAACTCATTACATGAAGATTTACAACAGGATTACCTGAACGATTTAGAAAAAATTATATAAGACTAGCTAAACAATACACTTCTCATACTTAATGATCCCATGTCAAGTGTTTCATTAAAAAACTGAACAGTATCTGTTTTATCACGTAATCCCAATGTATACATCAAAGGCAGATAGTGGTCGTTTGTAGGATGAGCCAACATCGCCAATTTTCCCAGCTTCTGATATTCAATCAATGGTGTTGGATTATTTTCTAAAATACTATTTTTAACAATCGTATCAAATTCCACCGCCCAGTCATAAGCCTTTACTTTTCCGTCCCAGCTTATAATTCCAAGATTATGTACAATATTTCCACTGGCAACAATAAGCACTCCCTTTTTTCGAAGTGCATATAATTCTTTGGCTAAATTAAAATGATACTGTGGCGGCTTGGCATAATCAATACTCATCTGAAACACTGGAATATTAGCTTTAGGGTACATGTTTTTTAAAACCGACCAGGCTCCATGATCCAATCCCCATTCAATATCTTCATGCACTACGGTTGACGTAACGCTGGCAATAGCCATCTTTGCATAATCGACGGCACCCGGAGCAGGATATTGTACTTTAAACAACTCATCCGGAAATCCACCAAAATCATGAATCGTTTTTGGATGCTCCACCATAGTAACTGCCGTACCATTGGTTAGCCAATGGGCAGATACACACAAAATAGCTTTAGGAACCGTTAACGACTCGCCTATGGTTTTCCAGCTTCTGCTATAAATGTTATCTGTAATGGCATTCATCGGGCTACCATGTCCTACAAATAATACAGGCATTTTTTCGGTTCCGATAAAGTTATCGGTAATTTTATGTAATTCGTTTAGTTTCATACCTACACCCGCTAATGGCAATAATGCTAAAGTTTTTAAGAAATGTTTTCTGTCCATTGTTTCAATTTAAGATCTACCGGAACGGGTACACAAAATTAATCAATTATCAACAGCTATATCCCGTTTTTAGATTACTTTAACGCTATACTTTGGTATAGCTCTATCGGCAAATCATCCGGGTCTCTAAAGAAGGTAAATTTCATTCCGGTGTATTCATCTATCCTAACAGATTCTGTGAGTATATGAAAGGATTTCAATTGAGTAATGACTTCTTCTATGTTTTCTACCCGAAATGCGATATGCCGTAATCCGGTTGCTTCAGGTTGTGTTGGTCGGGGTTTGGGATCTGGAAAAGAAAATAACTCAATGACATACTCACCATGTAAAGACAGATCCAATTTATAGGAATCCCTATCCTTACGGTAAACCTCCTTTATAATATCAAAACCTAAAATCGTAGTATAAAAATGTTTTGATGTTTGATAATCAGAACAGATAATGGCAATATGGTGTAATCCTTTTAATAATTTCATACTTAAAGTTATACGATTTGAAACAAATAAAAAAGCCTTCCAAAATCAATTGAAAGGCTTTTGTGCTCCCACCTGGAATCGAACCAGGCACCTACTGATTATGAGTCAGTTGCTCTAACCGAATGAGCTATAGGAGCAATCTGAAATCCAGTTCAGACATAAGGCTGCAAAAATATTACCGAAGCTGATTTTTTAAGAGAGCTTAAAAAAGCGCTTGAACCGGCTGTTATTTCCGATCAACAATTATTATTTGCCTGGAATGCGATGCTACTTGATTTTCCCCTACATCGATTGCAGTTATTAACGTCTTTAAAATCGAAGTATCGCCTGTTTTTATTAAGCAATACGAACGAAACTCATATTACCGAATTTGAAAGAAGTTTACATCTACAACACGGCTACAAAAATTTAGAACCTTTTTTTGAGAAGGTCTATTACTCTTGCCGCATGGGTATGCGAAAACCTGACACCGAAATTTTCAGATTCGTTTTACAACAAAATCAGCTCAATCCTTTGGAAACATTATTCATCGACGATTCTCCACAACATATTGAAGGTGCCTTAAAAACAGGAATTCAGGCACATTTTTTACCAAAAGACAAGGATGTACAAGACTTAATCAGGGAGTTACACCTTTGATCTTATTTATGGAATAGTGAAATTAATTTGAGGACTTACCGTTGTTGTTCCCAGCGCTCCCAAT
The DNA here is from genome assembly GCA_016194985.1 of Bacteroidota bacterium. Classification (GTDB taxonomy): domain Bacteria; phylum Bacteroidota; class Bacteroidia; order B-17B0; family Aurantibacillaceae; genus UBA4416. The sequence goes on along the minus strand of JACQAK010000091.1, from coordinate 11,270 downwards.
GTAAATGCTGTGTTAGCCGTACTCAACCAATCGCCGCTACTGGCTGTGTTATTGCCATCATTATCATATAAAGCATATACATAATAAGAACCCGGATGCATGTAATTAAACACAAAGCTATTGTCGCTGGCCACTAAAGTCACATAACGGGAGCGGTATTTCAAATTCGCTAAATTAGGTGTAAAGCCACTAAATAAAGGCTGAGTCATAATAATTAACAGTACCTTTTTATTAGGATTAGGCACATGACTTGCGTCGAATGTATAATTAACTGTTGTTTTCCCTAAATAAGGCTGTGCTGTTTCCGGATATGGATCAGAAGCAGAATTATAATAGATCGCTTCTGTTTGACCAACAAACATGGTTGAGAAATCTTTGGTCAATGATTTTTTAGGGAATACAAATGTATTAACCGCATTATCGACAGAGGTTGTATCCTGTAATTTGGCTAACCAGGTCATGTGAGGAACAGACGATGGTAAGGTGTTGGTTTTGTTAGTGTATGATTTAATGATCAAACTGTCACTTTTTCTAATGACCTCTGTATAGGCTCGGCTTTTTCCTTTTATGACTTCTGAAAATCGATAAAAGGATTGACCCGATGTTTCGGAAACACTATCGGCTAAAAAATAAGCCACACGTTTCATTCCACCAAAAGAACCACCATTCCTAAAAGCTACTTTGTATTGGTTGTCATACTTTGCAATAAAAAAGGACATAAAGATATCATTCAATGTATCCAATTCATTTTTGGCAGAGATCTGATTTTCCGAAATGGGTCTGAAATCAACAATCCACTCCGGATAACTACCTAATCCGGTAGTTGAATTAACAGGACCGTTCCAAATTCCCTAAAACTCCCAAACCATATTTCATACTTCGTTTGAAATTAATGGAGCTGGCTTCAGGGAAATACTTTGTAGGACAAGTGATTTCGGCAATTTGAAAACCGGCGTAAAAAATCTGAGAGATCATTTGATTATCAAATACAAAATCGTCAGAGTTTTCGTGATAACTGATTGTTTCTAAAATTTCGCGATTGAATGCTCTGTAACCGGTGTGATACTCACTCAATTTTTGATTAATCAAAATATTTTGAGATAAGGTTAAACAACGGTTAAAAATGTATTTATACATCGGCATTCCGCCTTTTAAAGCACCTTTACCTAAAATACGTGAACCAAATACCGAAGGATATAATTCATTAGCAATCATATAACTCATGCTATGGATCAGCTTTGGCGTGTATTGATAATCAGGATGCAACATAATCACAATATCGGCACCTATTTCCAGAGCCTTATCATAACAGGTTTTTTGATTACCCCCGTACCCTTTATTTTTTTCATGACGGATAACATGTTTTATACCCAATTGTTTTCCAACCTCTGTTGTATTATCCGTACTATGGTCATCTACCAAAACCACATCATCCACAATATCAAAAGGGATTTCATCATACGTACGTTTTAAAGTTAATGCCGCATTATAAGCAGGCAATACAACCACTATCTTTTTCCCATTAATCATATCCTACAAAAATAACAAAGTTTATATAATTTGTATACCTCCCCTTAAAAAATATAATTAAATTAGACCCTGATATTGAAAACAAAAGTATTACATAGCTACCTCTTAAAGGCTTATTTACCACCTTTCTTTCTCACCCTGTTCATTGGCGTATTTGTGTTTTTTTTGATACATGTATTTACCTATATGGACGATATCATTGGTAAGGGCATGGGAGCCTGGATCTTGTTTCAGTTTTTCCTATACTCTTTTTTAACATTTATTCCCGTAGCCATGCCTCTGGCGGTTCTTTTGTCTTCTATCATGACATTTGGAAGCCTTGCCGAAAACTATGAATTAGCCGCCATGAAATCCTGTGGACTGTCTCTCTTCAAAATCATAAAGCCCATTTTTATATTCATCCTTTTTTTGGCAGCATTTACCTTTGTATTTAACAACTTTGCATTGCCCGCTATTACACTTAAATCGGCCCGGATGTTATGGGATATACGCCAGGCAAAACCTACGCTAAGTATTAAAGAAGGAGTTTACTATAATCAATTAGACGGATACAGCATTAAAGTGGGTAAAAAAAGTAAAGATGGGCAAACCATGTATAACCTTAGTATTTATGATCACTCTGATGGTGTAGGCAATAATATCCAGTTATATGCAGATAGCGGTAAAATGAAGACTTCCGCCGATACCAACTATTTGCAAATGCAGTTAAATAACGGAACCCGTTATGAAGACGTCATGCAGGAAGCAGAACATAAAAACACACATCCTTTAATGCTGTTGCTTTATAAAGAGCTGAATGTAAATGTGGATATGAGCAGCTTTAAAATGAAGCAAACGGAAGAAGAGTTGTTCAAAGGTCATCATGAAATGATGAATATCTGGCAAATCGATAAAGAAATAGACACCATGAATATGAAGATTGGTAAAAAGTATACCAATTTAATAAATCAGTTCAATAACTATTTTGCCGCCAGAACACTCCGTTCATCCACCTTTACAAAAGCCTATCAACCAATTAGTACCTTTTATGCGGCACTCAATAAAGATGAATTTAATCGTAGCGTGGCCAATGCTCAAAATCTGGTTCGTAGCTCCAGTTCCTATGTCGACTCTATTAATGAAGAGGTATATGGCGAAAGCATTAACAAACTGGACTATTTAATTGGCTGGCATAAGAAAATCAATATCTCCTTTGCCTGTATTGTATTATTTTTTGTGGGTGCTTCTTTAGGAGCGATTATTCGGAAAGGAGGCATGGGACTACCTGTAGTTGTAGCCGTTATGTTCTTTCTGCTCTATTATGTTGTAGATATTATTTATAAAGATCTGGTCATGGAGGGGGTTTATACTGTTATATTCGGCACATGGTTCCCATTAATCCTGTTTTTACCTTTGGCGGTCTTCTTAACCTATAAAGCAGCCAAAGACTCCGCCCTATTTGATATGTCATCATACACGGATCCTATCAAGAAATTATTTAAACGAACTTCTAAACCAAATCATGCGAATCCTTCAACTTTGCAATAAAGCGCCATATCCTGCTAATGACGGAAGTTCTATTGCAATCTGTACACTGGCAGAAGGATTAGCCGATAATGACATTGAACTTCATTTATTAGCGATTAATACAAAAAAGCACTTTAAACCCGAAGAATATATTGATCCCGGGTTTAAGAAAAAAACAAATTACCTATCGGTTTATAAAGATACTAATACCAGGCTTTTAGGAGCCTTATCCAATTTATTTACCAAACAGTCTTACTTTGTCAGCCGTTTCTTTTTTAAAGAATACGAGCATGTATTGATCCAAAAACTAAAGAGTGTAACATTTGATATTATTCAACTGGAAGGTGTATTTATGGCATCCTATATTCCGGTAATTAAACAGCATTCAAAGGCAAAAATAGTCTTGAGAAGTCATAATGTCGAACACCAGATCTGGGAACGTCATTTGGCCAATGAGAAGAACGGACTAAAAAAAATCTATTTAAACTTACAAAACAATCGTTTAAAAACCTTTGAGATTAATGCCTTTAATCAGGTAGATGCCATTGTTACCATCACCGATGAAGACAAAAAAACGATAGCCTCCATTTGTCCGCAAAAACCAATCCATACCTGTTTAACAGGTATTAATTTACAAAACTACACACCGGTTACTGCACCAACATATCCCAATACACTGTTTCATTTTGCGTCTATGGATTGGATGCCTAATATTGAGGCGGTTGACTGGCTGATGAATTCGGTATGGAACGAGGTAGTAAAAAATAATCCTGATGCGAAATTAATATTAGCAGGCAGAGGCATGCCCGAGCGTTTTAAAAAGCTTGCTTCAGCTAATATTACTATAATTGACGATGTTAAAGAATCTTCCGAATTTTATAACCGTTACGACATTATGCTCGTTCCTTTATGGTCAGGCAGCGGCTTGCGCATTAAATTAGTAGAAGGTCTGGCATATGGCAAAGCTATTATTACCACCAGCATTGGGGCCGAGGGAATTCCCTACTCTGCCGGGAAAGATATTATAATTGCCGATTCTGCAATTGATTTTGTAAAAGCCGTTCAAACACTATTATCAGATACTTCTTACAAACAACAATTACAGCAATCTGCCCGCACCCTCTCCGAAAATTATTTTGACTACAAAGTCATTGCTGCTCATTTAATCTCTTTTTACAAAAGCCTGTAAACAAAAAATCCCCTGCATAGCAGAGGATTTTTGATATATCATTAAGTAATTCTTACTTCAGCGTAACTACTTTTTCAACCATTTTGCCTTCTTCTAATTTAATAATGCCAATCCCTGTTTTTCCACCGGAAACAGCCTTAATATCAAGAATAGCGGGCAATTTAAACGTATAAGTACTTGATCCTGCGGCATCAGAAACACCCTCTGCTTTTAGATCCGCTTCTACAGTAGAGCCTGAAGCTGTTTTAACATTAGCATATAATTTGACATTGGCGCCGGCAAAAGCCATCCCTGAAGAATCAACCGTTCTGATCGTTAATTTGCAATCTGTTTTCTTTTCACAAGAGCTGGTAAAAGCTATTGTTATGAAACCTAATGCCAATGTTGTAATAAATAATTTTACTTTCATTTTTATATTAATTATATTGGATTAATATTTGTACCCCAAATATAAATAAAAAAATGATTGGAACATATCTAAAGCGTATAATATTGAGTCTAAGCCTTATTTTAGTTATTAAACAAGGATTTTCTCAAACTTTTTCAAAGGAAACCATCCTTATTTCTACAACTTTAGGTAATATCAAGATCAGATTATTTAATGAAACGCCGTTGCATCGCGACAATTTTTTGAAGTTAGTACATGAACATTTTTACGACAGCTTATTGTTTCACCGAGTAATCAAAGACTTTATGATACAAGGCGGTGATCCTGACAGTAAACATGCTGAACCTGCTAAACTGCTCGGAGATGGTGATTTAAGCTATACAATTCCCGCTGAGTTTGTTCCTGCACTTTGCCATAAAAAAGGGATGTTGTGTGCTGCCAGAAACGGAGATGATGTAAATCCCGAAAAAGCATCTTCTGCCTGCCAGTTTTATATTGTACAGGGAAAAGTAAGAACCGATGAAGATCTGGATGCCTACGAGAAAAGGATCAACAAACCCATCATTACAAAAATAAAGGATAACATCTTAAACAAACCCGAAAACAGTGCCCTGAAAGAAAAAATAGCAACTGCCAAAAAGGAACAAAACAACGATAGCTTAATGGTCTATTTTAAGATTGTGAATAAATTAGTGGATGAAGAATATGCCAAAACACCTCATTATACATTTCCACCGGAACACCGTACCATTTACAAAACAATTGGAGGGACGCCTCATTTAGATAGTCAATACACCATTTTTGGTGAAGTGATCGAAGGATTAGAAGTGATTGACCGGATAGCCGATGTTGGAAAAAATAAAGATGACCGACCCTTAATCGATATACGAATGTGGGTAAAGGTCATTGAATAATAATTACTGCTTCACACCATTCAAATACACACTTTCGATTAAATTACTTCCAAACGAATATGGTATAAACCCATATGAACTGATTGGTTTGGTTATAAAGAAATTTGCTTTTTTACCGGGTGTAATACTCCCTACTTCATGAGAGACATTCATGGCATAAGCAGAGTTAATCGTGCAGGCGTTAATCACTTCTTCGGGCGTTAGTTTGTATTGCACACAGCCCAAGCTCATCATAAAATTCATATTGCCACTTGGGCAAGACCCCGGATTAAAATCACTGGCAAACGCAATGGGTAAGCCTGCATCAATCATTTTACGGGCAGGTGGCAAAGGCAGGCTTAAAAAAAACGCCGCTCCAGGCAATACCGTTGCCATGGTATTTGAGTTTTTCAGAACCTCAATATCCGTATCGTTACAATATTCTAAATGATCTACACTAATAGCTCCACAGGCCACACCGGCTTGTATACCACCCGAATGGCTCATCTGTTCAGCATGCACTTTGGGAGTTAATCCATGTTCCTTGCCGGCTTTTAAAATATATTCTGTTTCTTCGGGCGTAAAATAATTTTGTTCACAAAACACGTCAATGTAATCTGCCAGTTTTTCTTCAGCAATACGTGGCAACATGTCATTCACAATTAAATTAATATAACCCGTCTTATCATTTTTGTATTGCAAGGGCAACGCATGCGCGCCTAAAAAAGTGGCTTTTACAGGCACCAAATTCAACTCCTTTATTCGTTTGATTACACGCAGCATTTTCAATTCACTTTCCACACTTAAGCCGTACCCGCTTTTTATTTCAATACTTCCTGTACCCTGACTTATCACTTCTTTTAAGCGTACCATGGCTTGTTCAAATAATTCGTCCTCTGTTACCTCGCTTAGTTTTTTAGCAGAATTTAAAATACCACCACCCCGGGCAAAAATATCTTCATAACTCAATCCGTTAATTCTATCCACAAACTCACCTTCCCTATTGCCTGCATACACAATATGTGTGTGGCTATCGGCATAACAAGGCATCACAATTTTTCCGTCGGCATCAATAATTTCCAGGCCCTTCCAATCTTCTATTCCCGGAAAATCATCCATACTTCCGTAATCTGCTATCAATCCATTATCAACGGCCAACCAGGCATTTTCAATGCAAGGCAATTCTTTCATCTCTGCTCCGCTTACTTTCAATACAACCGTATCACGAACCTGCACTAAGGATTTTATATTTTTGATTAATAGTCTGGTAGTCATTAGCATTATTTTGAACTGCCAAGGTATTTATTTTAACTCATATTTCGTTCAATTTGTTTTAAAATTTGGGTGTGTTCCGCGGTAGCGGAACCGGGCTTTGGTTCCAATCTTTTGTTCGTGACTCACAAAAGGATTTCCACGACAATCCCTCACACAAAAAACACATTTCTCTCATATTTTTTACTATTTTTGAATCTTATGGCAGGTAATACATTTGGCTCTTTATTTCAATTAACAACCTTTGGCGAAAGTCATGGTGCTGCTATAGGCGGCATTATTGACGGCTGCCCTGCCGGATTGGAAATTGATTCTGATTTTGTAAGATCCGAATTACAGCGTCGTAAACCAGGCCAATCTCACATTACCACTCAACGTAAAGAAGAAGACGAAGTCAAATTTATGTCAGGTATTTTTGAGGGCAAAACAACCGGTCATCCGATTGGCTTTATCATTGAAAACACCAATCAAAAAAGTAACGACTACGAACATATTAAAGGTGCTTATCGCCCTTCTCATGCCGATTTTACCTATCAGGAAAAATATGGTATCAGAGATCACCGGGGAGGCGGACGTTCATCAGCACGCGAAACAGCCTGCCGTATTGTTGGAGGAGCCGTTGCCAAATTATATTTGAAACACCTCAACATTTCTGTTCAGGCCTATGTGAGCCAGGTAGGACACATTAAATTAGAAAAAAAATATCAGGATCTGGATTTATCCAAAACCGAAGAATCTATTATTAGATGTCCGGATGCGGCTACAGCATACAAAATGGTAAGCTATATCGAAGACATCCGAAAAGAAGGCAATACGATTGGAGGCATTGTGAGCTGTGTTATTAAAGGTACTCCCGCCGGCTTAGGCGAACCGGTGTTTGATAAATTGCATGCGGATCTGGGAAAAGCCATGCTTAGTATTAATGCGGTAAAAGGCTTCGAATACGGAGAAGGTTTTAATTCTATTCACTTTAAAGGTTCCGAATTAAATGATGTATTTGTCAGTTCGGGCGAAGTTGAGAATAACAGAAAAATCACGACCACAACCAATCACAGCGGCGGTATACAAGGTGGCATTAGTAACGGACAAGACATTTACTTTAACGTGGCTTTTAAACCTGTGGCTACTATTATGCAGGATCAACAAAGTGTTGATAAAGATGGCAATGAAACTACTATAAAAGGTAAAGGTCGTCACGATCCATGCGTATTACCGAGAGCAGTGCCTATTGTGGAAAGTATGGCTGCTTTGGTTTTAGCAGATGCTGTTTTGAGAAATAAGGTAGCAAAAATATAGAACGCAGATGGCGATGATTAATTAATACGAATAACAAACTTAACTATAAACTGTCACTTCGAGCGGAGTCGAGAAGCGTTCTATAAATAATAAAACTATGTTCAGTAAAAAAAACAGACTTATTACCATTATTGTTATTTCCATGATTATTGGTATTACTTTAGGATACGGCATTAATAAGTCTATCACAAATAATGCTCCAAAAATTGAACAATCGTATATTCAGAAAATATCGAAAGGAAACGCAGACATTGAAAAACAATTAATCATTTCCTGTGCTAAAATTGATAAAGACAATTTAAAGCAAGTCAAGAAAAAAGTAGCTTCAAACTTTTCTATTTTAAGCGATATCTTTTTACGGTTAATTAAAATGATCATTGCGCCACTTGTATTAGCGGTATTGGTAATGGGTGTAGCAAAGGTTGGCGACTTTAAATCTGTAGGACGGATCGGAGGAAAAACCATTGTTTATTTTACGTTTGCTACCCTACTCGCTTTAGGGTTAGGATTAGTGATTGTTAACCTGTTTGAGCCCGGAAAGGTGATGGCTTTGGACCTGCCTCCGGCTTCTGCCGATGCAGGGGTTAAAGCCAATGCTCAGGATGCCAAAAATTTTGTTGCTCATGTTGTTCCCGATAGCATCATTAGGGTGATGGCAGAAAACGAGATTTTACCGATTGTGATCTTCGCTTTGTTTTTTGGCATTGCTGCCGCCAGTATCGGAGAACAAGGCAAACCTATGATCAAAGCCATGGATAGCTTATCGCACATTATGTTTAAAGTCACTAACTTTGTCATGAGCTTTGCTCCTATTGGAGTTTTTGGGGCTATTACAGCCGTTGTGATACAACAAGGACTGGATGTATTGAGTGGTTATGCTTATTTAATGGCCTGTTTTTTCGGAGGATTACTCTTCTTTATCTTTGGTATTTTATTTAGTATTTGTCTGGTATTGCGAATTAATTTTTTCTCGTTATTATCCCACGTAAAAGAGCCTATCTTACTGGCCTTCAGTACGGCAAGTTCAGAGAGTGCCATGCCTAAAACCATTGAACAATTAGAAAAATTTGGCATCAGCAACCGCATTGTGTCTTTTGTATTACCTCTTGGCTACTCCTTTAATTTAGATGGCTCTATCATGTACATGACCTTTGCCACGGTGTTTATAGCGCAGGCATATGGCATTGACATGACCATGGGCGATCAGATACAAATGATGCTGATCTTATTAATTACCAGCAAAGGGATGGCGGGTGTGCCAAGAGCTTCTTTGGTAGTGATTGCAGGTATGTTAAGCATGTTTCATATTCCGGGCGAAGGCTTGTTATTATTACTTGCCGTTGATCAGATCTTAGATATGGGGCGATCGGCAACTAACGTTGTAGGTAATGCTGTTGCTTCGGCAGTTGTAGCCAAATGGGAAGGTGAGTCACTACGCTCCAGTTCCGAGTTATAAATTATGAGTTTTTATTTTTCTTCAAACAACAAAAAAATTTTCTCATACAACTAAACACATGTTATTCTATTGGTTAAATCTTGTTGGTATTTTTTTCTTCACGATCTCAGGTTCTCTGGCGGCCCGCGATAAAAAACATTACCACGATTATTTTGGTGTTTTTTTTACCGGATTTTTAACCGCCATTGGAGGAGGAACGCTGAGAGACATGATGCTTGGCGCATATCCTATTTCCTGGCTAAGCGACAAAAATATTTTGATATCTATCATCTGCGCCTTTATTATTACGCTCGTTTTCAAAAAGTACATTATTAAATTACGACGAACCTTATTTTTATTTGATACCGTGGGAGTTGGCATATATACCATTTTAGGTGTGCAAAAAAGCCTGGAATTAGGTGTTAATCCTTTTGCGGCAGTAATTTTAGGATTGGTTTCGGCGGTATTTGGAGGCGTTATCCGGGATACTTTACTAAATGAAATTCCATTAATCTTTGCTAAAGAAATATATGCCACTGCCTGCATTGCTGGAGCTGTTTTATATACCACATTGCTATATTTTAAAATTGAAGCAAATATTGCAGCTACTATTTGTATGAGCTTAATTATCATTATCAGAATTATTGCTGTAAAATATAAGCTAGCTTTACCTAAATTTGATTCGGGGAACGAAACCATTGATTAATATGAACACAGAAGAAATAGGATACATTAGTAAAACTCATGGCTTAAAAGGGCATGTTATTTTACGTTTAAACGAATTAGTACAAATTGATGAAGAGATAAAATCTGTTTTTTTGGACATCAATGGCTCTCAAGTGCCCTATTTTATTGAAGAATGCCGACCCAATAACAACGGCTATATTGTAAAATTAGAAACCATAGATTCTGTAGATACATCCAAAAAATTAATCGGCAAAAAAGCATTTGCCTTACCTGATTTTATTTTGGAGGATGAAGAATCTCTAAACGAATTTATAGGCTACGCCATCATTGATTCAAGGTTAGGTAATATTGGGAACATTTCCGAAGTAGATGAAAAAACAGATAATGTGATCATTAAGGTCATTCATCCCAGCGGAGTGGAAATTATTTTACCATTTAACGACGATTTTATTATTGAAATTGATGATGATCTCAAAACCATCGAATTTAATGCCCCTGAAGGATTGGTTGAAATGTATTTAGAATCTTAATTGGATTTATCGTTTCCAAAAAGTTAAAATTACGGTTCTCTGCTTACCCTTTATTATTTTTTATATATTTTTAAGTTTGATTTGAGATTTACTTTTCATCTCTAAAAATTATTAAAACTATGAAGAAATTATTTATTTTATTAATCTCTGTTTTTTCTATTCAGGCAAATTATGCACAGGAGCAACTTATTGACCATTGGCAGAGTATTCAAACTTTTTCTACGGTAAGCTCTATACACGATTACAATGTATCAACTGTCGTCAATAACAAAATTTTAATGGTAGTAGATACTTTTACCGGAGGCCTGTATAATTTATCAGGACTTTATACATACGATATCAATACACGAAATATTGGGAATATAAATTTTCCATTAGCAGGAGGAGATCGTGGTATCAAATGCGCTACCAATTACAAAACTTCTACAGCAGGCTTAGAGTATGGTGTTTTTGGATGTTATGCTCTTTCGGATGCCGGCCCCAGTTATCCGGTAATTTATACCTATAATGCTCAAAACGGAACTGTAACTGCCGACTCGTTGCA
>JACQAK010000090.1 GCA_016194985.1 Bacteroidota bacterium | reverse complement strand
GTTCCTAATACTGTTAGTCTTGTCCATTCCATTAGCCGTTGTAGAAGAAATCTTAAAAGGTTTTGCCTCGCTGATAACTAAAGTGAAACTGAATTATCAGTTGATGATGTACGTGCGAAACCTATCAAGATAAAATTCTAAACATGATTGTTATACATTACCCTACGGCTTATAAAGCCCTGGACTGCTTTATAGATGCCTTTAACGAAGCAGCGAAGAAAAGTACCGATAAACTCCGTACCGGCACAGTAATGACCGCAAAAGAGTTAATACGCATCTACGGAATTTCTCTGCTGAAGACAAATGGTTACCAGGAGATAAACGAAAACAACCTACCGACCCTCCAGACGAATAATCGCCAACTGGCTAAACTCGTTAAGTGTAGTTCCCGGACAATTCAGCGACACATTGCGAAACTCCAGCTTGCAGGAATTGTCACCAGCAAAGTTTTTCATGGTTCCAATTCAAATTTTGAAGTGTTAATAAACCCAAAAATTCTGTTAGTAAGGAAACAACAACCTGTTCATAACCTCAAAAAACAGTTTCAGGAAGAAATTCAGCAGTCATCTCAAAACCCTCTAAAATCAACCTTTTCAGAATTACAAAAGACAAATTGTCCTGATACATATACTGGAAACATATATATAAAAGAAAATAATATAATAATAGAGGTTGATAACTCCGTCAACAATAAGGCAGGAGACTTGACTGGAAACAGGACAGGAGACACGGGGGAAATTGCACAGGTTTTTTCTGATAAACAAAAAAAAAATGAAGAAAAAAATATGCAAAAGACGGGGGAAATTGCTTTGCGGGCGGACAAATTGGACGACAGGAATGTGCTGTCCGATCCTGCCCGCAACAATTCCCTAATTCTTTACACCAATCTGTTATGGCTCATGGCAAGAAACCTATTGTACAAAGAGGCTGATTTGACTGAACATCAAATTGAAATTGCAAAAGATTTAATCCGAAAACTTTACGAACCTGCTAGCACTTCAAATCTTCCTAATGTTCATCAGCAGTATGTCGAACGTATTTCCCTCGTTTCAAAATATTTGAAGAAAGATCCTGTCAAACGCTATGTTCCTTTGCCCTACAAGTATTTTGATATTCACAATCCTCACGGATTTGTAGGTACAAAAAAATGGTATCAGGCTGATCAGCTTCGCAAGCGTGAAGTTGAAAAAGAACTTGCACTGAAGCGTACAATCCGCAAATATCAAAACAATGAAAAAAAAGATGTGTCGAAAAAAAAACCAGCATTACAGCTATTCCGAGAGTGCGAAAATACAATTGGAAAATTCAATGATGCTTCATTGACACAACGTTTTCATGCAGCGGTTTTAGAACATGAAACATACCGACAGCTTCGCACCGGATAAAAACATTTTTCATAATAAAATTAGTAACTAAAATAAAATAATCATGCTTGACTTTTTTAATCTCGAAAAGCAGACCAACAAACGTGTTCAGCGTTATCTGCTTCACAAATCAACTGAAGAAAATATAGAGGCGAAGAATGCGAAATTACTCATTGCCTGCAAGAATAATGCAATTATCGTTTTTCTTCTTAACAACAACACTATTGTTAAACCTCTTTTTCTGAAAGACATTGCGGCATTTTTTGGAAAAGATTTTGACCAAAGTAATGAACAGGCTGTAATGGCTTACTTTCAAAAACTCGCTGGGGAAAATCACTTCGAGCTTTCCAAACTCAACGTCATGATCTGCGAAACAAAGGGAGAGCTGGGCGCACATCTTTACGAAGAAACTAAGTACCGAAAAAAAATTTCAACACTTGATTTATTAACTCACTTTAATCCCAATAAATAATGGCTTGGAAATTAGGACAAGATTCCTTTCACAAACTCATCGTGTGGTTTGTTGACGGAAACAAGAGAACAAGGTATTCGATTGACTGGACACATAAATATTCGCGAACCCGCAATCAAGAACTTGGTATGAAAAGGTTGTATAAAGAAGTTGAAAAATGGGGTACAAGAGCGCAAGTAGTGGAGATCTACGAAAATATTTATGGTACGCAGAATGGACCAAAAGTAGCCCGGTTTGAATTTGGAATGCAAGTAGAACTAAAAAAATAACTAAACATGAAAACTTTAAAAGAGCTTAACTGGCGTTTAGAAACGTTCAAAAAATTCAATGAGAAATACCCACATTTCAATATGGATGATGAGAAAATTCATGTGCTTTTTCTCTCTCCTTGCATGAATGAAACAGGTTACTACCGTATGATACTTCCTGCGCTGGAATTGAACAGAACCGACACCCATACTGCTATCATTGCAGCAATACATAAATGGGATTTCAATAAAGTGTTTGACGACTACGATAATCCTATTGACTTTCGTTTGGTAAAATGGGCAGATTATGTAGTGATCCCTACTATTTTTACTGATGTAGATTACATTATTAAAAGTATGAGAGAGATCAATGACGACATTGAATTTGTAATGGACATTGATGTAAATTACCATGAGCTACCGGAATACCATCCGGATTACCAAAAGCTGAAGCCGCCGATATTGAATTTTTACAACGAACTCATACAAAAACGTGAAGAAGAATTTCTACTGTACTTCGAGCGTTTTCCTAATTTACTTTCCAATTTCACCTACGAGGAAAGAAGTCAGATTAACCGTAATAGAACTGATAAAGTTCGTATTGGAATAATACTGGATGCAAGCCAGGCAAACGATTTAAAAACGATTGAAAAACCTCTTGAAGTACTTTTAGAAAAGCATAAAGATAAAATTGAAATTATTCTTTTCGGCTGGTCAAAAAAAATTGCAGATCAGCATGAGGTGCTAAAAGATCTGCGTATCACTTACGAAAAGCCAGTACCTTTTCAGGAATATCATAACCGGTTAAATAGCCTTGCATTTGATATAGGTTTACTTCCATTCGGGAATAATAATTTTAATGTGTCGGGAAAAACACTTAACCGGTATCTTGACTTTTCAGCGAATATGATTCCGGTCATAGCTCCCAAAATGCTTCCTTATGAAAAAATAATTAAAGATGGAGAAAATGGCTTTATAGCCACAAACGAGGAGGAATGGGTTAGTAAGGCCGACTTGCTAATTAACGATGCTCAAATGCGCACAGAAATAGGAAATTTCGCCCACAACATAGCATGGGAGAACTTCAGTTATACTCCGAAGGTCATGCAGAGGTTAAAGAGCATATTCGTTTAAGTTCCGTAAATTTGTTTCCAATGAGACCAATGTGGTACATACTCGATGAAAATAAAAAGCCTGTTCCAGCGAAGGATATAGTACAGGCTAATCGCCTTTTATCGGATCCTGATGCCAGGCGGGTGGCAATCGACAAGATTTTTGTTGAGGATTACGCCATTGCAATTACCATATCAACCGTTTTCCTGGTACTTAACCATGATCATTCATCCAAAGGCAAACCGGTGTTATTTGAAAGCATGACATTTATGGGAGATCAGCCTGAATCGCTCAACAGGTACTGTACCTGGCAGGAAGCAGAAGCCGGTCATAAAAAATGGTTGATCTTGTCAAAAATGAGTTATGGGTAAACCGCATTTTAGATAAGGTTTCTGTAGAAACTTCAAATACCAAAATTATTACAGGGAAAATTATTGAAGGGCTAAAACTTGAATTAAGCCTTAATTAAATCACTCATCTGTTTCTTTTGTAGGCACAAACAGTTTTCTCACTTCTATATCAAGCAATTCTGCAATCTGATAAAACGTTTCCAAAGCTGGCTGAGTTTTATTTCCACACCATTGGGAAACAGTTGGTGGATTTACATTAAGTTTACCAGCCAGCCATTTATTTGTTTTTGATTTTTGTGCCAACGCTATCTTGATTCTATTGAGCGGCTTTTTCTGTTTTTTCGTCATACTTAATCTCTAATTCGGGAATGAATGGAGCAAATATAACCTAGCCAATCGGAGCAGATAATAGCGTTTGAAACGAATTTAGTATCGTATAATTGATATTATATATTGTTTCAAAGAAATTTATGTATATTTATATCGAATTTTGTTTAAAACGCACTAAATTATGAACAAGACATAATAAAGTTTGATACGATGGAACTTCCAATTAAGAAAAAAGAGTTCATTCTTATGATGATCAGAGATCATTTACTATGCTATCGGTTAATACAAGGGCTTGAGAAAATAGGTTTTGATACCACCAACTTTGATATGAACATAGGGGAGAATATCTTTCAATTGTTCGGTTTTGGCGATAGTGTTGAAGATGAGAAACTATTTGAAACATTCCGGGGCTGGTCAGAAGAGGTGTTGGAAATTGAATTTTCATTTATAAGACGACATTCACTGGATGCATTGAGCAGGAGCATTTATCAAAAACTCAAAAAAGAACAGAAACTACGAAAACAGAAGAAAAGAAAATAAAACTCTAACTTAAAACCTCTCACATGAAAACAAAAAATATTCGTCAAATTGTAATGATGGTATTATACGTTCTTTTTTTTCCGTGTATTTTTATAGAACTTCTTTACAAAAACCGAAATAATCTTATCAGCGAAATAAAATTGAGCCATCAGCAGATACTATTTATCATGAGTTGGTGCAGGCATTAAAAAAATCTTCGTGGCTGTTGAAAAAAATACTTTTTTCAGAAAAGTATTATAATTCCTTGATATCAAACAGAATATTAAATCCTCATTTTCTCACTTTTGTAAAAGTTGTGGTTCTGCACCAAATTGCCATTTGGAGAGATCCTTTCTGTCTAATACTTTTACCACCAGAAACTCATAGTTGTTTTAAAAATAGAAACTCTTAGTACAAAAGTTTTTAATGTCCTATAAGAGAAAAGTTTTAAAACCCCTATAAGAACTCAAAAACATAGCCCTATAAAAGCCGGAAAATAAATGTCTTTAAAGAGACTTTTTTTTCGAGCCGTTAAGAGCCGGTAAAAAATAAAGCCCTATAAGAGCTGAATTTTAAAACCCTTTAAAGAGGATTTTTCTTCACGTCCTTAAGAGCCGGTAAAAACAATATCCTTTAAGAGCAAACATTAAAAGCCCTTATAGAAGCATTTTTTTTAATGCCCTATAAGCACAACTGAATTTCTGATGAGCAAGAAGCAGGACGAATCCGGTATTTCTAAAAAAACATCTGCCCAAAAATGGGCTGATGCTGTTACTATTAACGACAATTCCAATCAGAGAGGGATTGAGTTGCGGTTTAATGCCGAACCCTCTCCAAAACTTCAGCCCAAGTTAAGGGCAATGGGATTTCGTCATAGTAAATCACAGATCATGTGGTATGGAGAGAATACACAACAGGCAATGGACTTTGCCCGCAAAGTAGAAGCTATACTTCCATCATCTCCGGAAGGCCCGGATCTTTTTCTTTCGCCAACGTTCGATGCTGTTAAAACAAACATTGAAAAAAAAGAATTCAGCTACGTAATGATCACGCTAAAGAATGGACAAACCAAAAGCTATATAGTTTTTGAACCATCTAAACCTAAAGCCGAAGTCATTGCCGGAAACTTTGCCTTGGAAACATTTGGCGATGAATTTCTTGCTTTAGCTGCGAAACCCCGCTTACATACCAAGGAAGCAAGAGTGTTATTTGACGAAGGGAAAATTATTTTTCCTGAAGGAAAACAACAATCCATCCATAAGGAAAGCTCCATTAAAGGTTTACAAAAAGAAAGCTCAGAGCAAAGCTCTGATGAAAGTATCGAAACATTCCCGGATAATCAACGGGAAACCGAACGCCTGGCGTTGGATAAATTTTACAAATGGGCAACACTCCAGCAAGATGAGACTATCAAGCCAAGTAAGATCAGTAAAGAACAATTTGAGAAATGGTTTAAAGACAATTACCCCAAATTCAATTTAAAAAATGTGGAGAGTATATGGCAAAGCCATCAGCGTATTTTAAAATCACTTACCCGTATTGGAAAACATAATTCCGGCAAAGGCTTAATGCAACCCTACAGTACTATTTATTCTAAGTTACTTAAAGTTATTCCTGACTTAATAAAATACATTCAGGAGGGTAAGTATCATGGTAAATCGGAGAAAGATCCTGATAGCGGACTGATGAACCTGAACTATGACTTTGTGAGAGAAGACAAAAATGGAAATTACATCATTGCCCTTTCACATTACTTCGAGCAGAACGGAGACATGGTTGCCGATCCCGATATGCAAATACGTCTATTCCCGGAACAGAAAGTAGCTGAAGCAATGGCTTTTCAGGACCAGTTCGGTTATAAAGAAGTTTATCAGGAGAAAGACGGAAAAGAATATGTTGATTTAAGGCGTAAAAAGGATTTAAACAGCTTTTTGAACCAATGGTTGACGAATATCATTAACCAGGGACATAAGATTGATTTAAGCAAAGAAGAAAGCGATGACGAAATTCAAAGTGAGGTCTTGGAAACAAATTCCCAAACAACAATTGACTTTAATCGGTTGAATACTCCTGAAGAAGAAAAAGAAATCATCGAACAATTTTTAGCGCAGGGCTACAAGAGACCATTCAGAGCTATAGATGCTTATTACCAGCAAATGCCTGTAATTGATGTTGCTTTCCGTTATGATGAACCAACACAATATTTCAGAAAAAAAATAGAGAAGCCTAAAGAAGAAAAAATTGCCGCTCTGCAAAAGGAGCTGAAAGCTCTGAAAGGGAAAGATGCCAATAAAAATCGTGAATTACTGCAATCACAAATTGATAAACTGAAAGCTGAAATCACTAAGGCTGAACAATTAATCAATGAAGAAGCAGAGATTTTTCATGATGATTTATTTCAGGTTATTCTGGATAAGGCAAGGGAGAAAGGTCATGCTGTAGATGGAGAAAATGAAATAGTCGGTTTCCGTGATTATGTGATGACAAACATTTTAGATAACCGGATCATCGAGAATTATCACAGGCAACCTGTCAACGAACTCATTGACGAGTTGATTGATGAGTATTTCAGTAAAGATAAAAAGTTGCCTGATACAGAACGTCCATCAGCAGGAACAGAAAAAACGAATGTTACTGACCTCAAATCAGGAGATACATTTATTCCGAACGTCTTGGTTCCTTCAGGTACAATGGAACCTTTCAATTCTCATTTGTTTCAGATGTATGATATGACGGAAGTTCTTAAAAATAACTTTCCACATTTACTTAAACTGAGTGACAAAAATTTAGAGACCGCATCTCCGATTGCTCTTTTTGAACTGTTACAATTCGCACATCCATCTGAATATGGAATTGATGTAAGCAGACAGGAATTATTAAAGAAGTTTGAAAAGCATGGTAAAAGTATTTTTCAAAACATCGGGTTTCCTACTGATGATCTTTACCCTTATGTGAACCTTTATCTTGGTTACGAAAGCATTGAACCATTGAAAGAAATGCTTTTTGATAACAACAAAGAAGGAGATGAGTGGTGGGCGATTGCAGAGAATGCACGACCCATTGCCGATGCGACAAAAGCAATAAAGCTCATTAATCAAATGATTGCAAAGGAAAAACAGGAAATGCAAGCCTATGTCAATTCTAAAACCGGCAAACCTAAATTAGACAGCAAACATTTGGTGAGAGATATTGAATTAACCATTGAAAGCTTTGAAAGTAGCAAAAAAGTGTTGCAAAATTATCTGGACAATCCTAGTACAAACGTATCGGATGAAACGAGCGAAATCCAGCACGATATCCTGGCTAATGAAAACGGGGTTTATACATTAAAAACTGCGGGAAAGAAATTTGAGAAAATTGAAATACCTATACCGAAAGGAGCGCAATACGAAGCCAGTATTGCCATTGTAGAAACATCAAAAGGTGATTACACCTTTGGGATCAATGCAGATAAAAAATTTGGAGACAGTTCCGGAACAGGCTTTGCGCCCAGCATGGAAGGTACACGATATTCGACAAAGATAGAGGCGCTAGAAGTAGCATTGAAACAGCATGAGCTACGGTTGGAAGTTTTGCTTTCTTCTAAAGACAGTATTCTTAATAATGAAGAAAAAAAGAATAAACAACTCAACATGGCATTGAATGCTGTGAAATCGTTTGCCGAAGAAAATGGGATTGAGCTGAGAAATGAATCTGCCATGCCATCAAAAAACATCATCAAAGGACTTGAAAATACGTATTGGACGAAAGAGGACGATCAATATCCGGTTAATAAAGCTGTGATCAAAGGGATGGAATTCAATCAAGCTCGTTTACGTGAGACAATCCGTACAAAACTGGAAAGGCTCCCAATAAATACGCTGGAAGAAATTGTGAAGGAACTTGCATTCAAATTCAAAGAACGCAGACCTCTTTCCACCTATGAGAATGGACTGGTTACCATTGAAAAAACCGGTTCAAAACGTAAAGCAACAATTATTGCAAGCTACATAGATGATATGGTCATTGATAATGATCTGTCTGAAGGAAAAAAGCATTCAGTACTAACATTTCTTTTGGAATTACTTTTTTCCAATGAGCAACAACTGGTAGATCTGCCACAGAACGTTGAAAAATCATCAACACCGAAAGCAAAAAAACAAAGCCAGTTCGACCTGAATAAAGAGATTGAAGCTCTTATTGATACAAAAGACAAAGCAGGCAATTCGTTCAGTGAAGAAGAAAAAAATTACATTCGTCAATATACCGGAGCTGGTGGCCTGCTAAAAGAAGGCGCAACAGGACGTGGAGCATTGTATGAATATTATACACCTGAACTGGTGGTAAAGAAAATGTGGGAAATGGCCTACCATTATGGTTACGATGGAGGCTCTATCCTGGAACCCTCAGTTGGAACGGGCAATTTTCTAAAATACGCTCCAAAGAATGCGATTGTGATCGGCTATGAAACCAATCATTATTCAGCACGGATAACGCAGATACTTTATCCCTTTGCACAAATTAAAGAAAAGGCATTTGAGAGTATCTTCTTTGCAGGAAACGTTCATTTAAAAAACAAATTTGAGAATCCTGGTTATAGCCTTGTGATTGGTAATCCCCCTTATGGAGAGTTTAC
Source organism: Bacteroidota bacterium (assembly GCA_016194985.1). Lineage (GTDB taxonomy): Bacteria > Bacteroidota > Bacteroidia > B-17B0 > Aurantibacillaceae > UBA4416. Next base: position 5,784 of record JACQAK010000090.1, on the reverse strand, counting down.
AGGGAAATATGCAGGCATGGGAGAAAAGCAATATACGGGTGCAACCGAGTATGACCAATATTTTATGCTTCGTGGATTGGACTTATTAAAAAACAGAGGGTTGCTTGTATTCCTGATTCCCAGCAGCTTCATCACCAATCAATCTAAGTTCAATAAAGTAAAAGAAAAGATTGCGTCAAAAGCAGACGTAGTTGATTTATATCGCCTGCCATCACGAATTTTTGAAACCACTGACATAGGGACGGACATACTTGTATTAAGAAAAACAAATGATTAAAAGCAGAAACAGATATGATTTTAAATTACCTGATGGGGAACGGCATCCTGTACAATAAAAAAATGAATCCATTAAACATGAACACAATGGCAAATGATAGCAACAAGATTGAAGAACTAAGAGGATTAATCAATGAAGAGCTGAAAGAGTGTAGTCGTTTCTTATGGCCTAGAGTATGTGAAATGCAAAGCACTGACAAAGGAAAAAACAAACTGGAAGAAATGATTATCCGCTATGTGGCAGAAGAAGGAATGAACATCGGTTCTGCCATTGCTTTGATTGAACAGGAACTATCACACATTCTGTAAGTCATGGGATCGGGATATAAAATGTTCCGCAAAATCGAACAGGAAGTTAACAGACGATTGAAAGAACGGAAACAAAACTTAGACAACATGAAAACAAAGACTACGATTTCTGACTTTTTGGAAGAAAATATCGAAGAAAAAGCGTTTGTGGGTGAAAACAACATCACAGATGCTGAGTATGCCTGGGACATGAGACAATTGGAATATCAACAGATAATGGCCATTGAAAAAACTGGAAGACCAAATGTACTGGATGCAAAAGACGGAGACGAGCATGAGAAAATTGTTGAGTGGGCATTGAAGCAAGGCAAAACTATATCACCTGAAATATTTGAGGATTATCCCTGGTTAAAAGAAACACAGAAGTCCACTACCTATGAAAAGACAGGTAATACACTCAATTTGCTCACCGGAGATGAATGGTTTAAACAACATCCTGAAAAAGTCCTGGGCGAACAGTACCAAACCACTGACCGTTTTGGAAAAGCTGTAACCAAAGTAAAAGGTAACGCAGAAAATATTTCGCAAGGTATTAATGTTCCATCCGTCAATTTACCTGAAGAAGAACTTGAAGCTCTGCAAACCGAAATCAAAGAACCACTGCAACAGTTAATGAATGATCCTGAAAAGAAAAATAACATCGAGCGGGTTATCAATGAGACCAAAAAAGCCAATGCAGATAAAGCACTGAAAAAGCTCAACGGGCAAAAAGATAAGTATGAGGATGGATGTCCGGAAGAATACCTATGCTTTGACGAAGTGATGCAGCAATACAACAAAGGTATTTCAGAAGATGAAATAAAAGCATGGGTGTGGTATAAGCGAAAAAACAGAGGTTACAACGATGAGAAAGTTATCCTGAACGCAAAAAATGGTTGGGCAAAATACGTTGTGCCATTAGCAGAAAGCGAAAAGCATTTAAAGACTTGGCTCAAAGCTGGCATCGTTTGCTATTACAAAGGTAGCTTTACTCCAAGTGTACTTTATTATGCAGAGAATATCTATGAAAGACAAAGTCAACTGCTCGCAGAGAAAGATACTATTATCAAAGAGTATGGCAAACCGCAATATAACAGGCAATGGGAAGGACTGGATAATGTTAAGCCTACAAAGCTAACACTAACAGATCCCAATACTAATGACCGTTTGTTCATCAAGCCAGATTCAGGTTTCGCAAAAGAAATTCCTATCAGTGAATTATCTGATGGGACTAAGTTCAACAGTTATTCCAGAGAGAAAGGACACTATGTTGAAGGCAAAGTATCACTTGTGGAAGGATTTAAAACATGGTTGAAAGCATTACCAAAAGACGACTTTAAAAAATCGACCGATTGGAATATTGTCAACTATTACCTTGATGGAGGAACACCGCCACGCCATTACGACAAAGAAGAAAAACTACGTTTAAAACAAAATGCAAAACTTGAAGGTGATCAATTCTTTGTTCGTTTCCTTGCCGAAGCACTTACCCGTGAAGACCAGTTACGAATTGAACAGGAGTGGAATTCCAAATACAACGGCTATGTAGAAATCAATTACTTTAAAGTACCTGTTGCTTTTACTTGCTCCAGCACCTTCAAGAACAAACCACTTTTTATCCGTGCAGCACAACGGGAAGGTATTGGTTTTATCAGTGTACATGGTTCCGGCTGCGTAGCCTACGATGTAGGTTTGGGAAAAACCATGACAGCCATTCTGTCTTTGGCGCAAGCATTAGAAAGTGGTCAATGCAAACGTCCGTTTATTGTAGTACCTAATCAAACGTATAAAAACTGGTTAAGCGAACTAAGGGGCGTTGAAGACAAAGGTAAAATCATGCTTTCAGGATTGCTACCGCAGTACCAGGTTGTAGACCTCTATAATCTCGGAACAGAGTTCGTGGATCAGTTGCGGGATGAAAAAGGGAAAATCAAACCTGTGCCGGAAAATACTATATCAGTTTTGACCTACGAAGGTTTCAACCGACTTGGATTTAATGAAGAAACCTGGGGAACCATCGGTAACGAATTGTACGATATTCTGAACCAAGGAACGGAAGAAAAAAGAGACATGGTAAAACTCGGTGAAAAAATCAACGAGATGATGGGCAAAGGAATTAAAGGTGGTTCTGTAAATATTGAGGACTTGGGTTTTGACTACATGGTAGTAGACGAAGCTCACGCTATGAAGAAATCCTTCACTCAAGTAAAAGGTGAAATCAAAGGCAGTGGAGAAAATTTAAGCCGTTCCAAATCACCATATCAGATCCGTTCAGGAAGTCCATCCATGACTGCACTCCGAGGCTTTATGATCAGCCAGTATATTTTGCGAAACAATAATATGCGGAACGTGCTATTGCTTACTGCCACTCCATTCACCAATAGTCCGCTGGAAATTTATTCTATCCTTGCACTCATTGGCTATCAGCAATTAGAAAAATGGGGTATCAAAAACATCAAAGAGTTTTTTGATACATTCATTAAAACCAGTATGGAACTGGTGATAAACGCCAAGCTTAAACCGGAGCGCAGGGAAATTGTATTAGGCTTTAATAATCTTATTGCTTTACAACAGCTCATCTTTAAGTTCATTACTTACAAGACCGGTGAGGATGCAAAAATTCAACGTCCGAATAAGATTGTATTACCAATGCTTAACAAAAAAGAAGGAGATACGATTATTCCGTTACCAACATCAGAACAAATCTCTACTAATCTCCCAATGACACAACAGCAGAAAGAATACATGAGTGATGTGGAGATGTATGTTACGGGAAAGACAAGCCTGACTAATTTCTGCGTGAACACAATTGGTTTTGAAGATGCTGAAGAAGGTGAAGATGAAAATGGCGGTGAAGAGCTTGACGAGAAACACTTGTCGGAAGATGAACAGGAAGGTGCAAGGATTCTACGGGGAATGTCATTTGCTCGTCAGTTGGCATTAAGCCCTTATCTCTATGCGTGTAATCCAAAGAAAAACCCAAGCTATACCGAATATATAGAATCCTCACCCAAGCTGAAATACATCATGGATTGCATACGGTCTGTAAAACGCTTCCATGAAGAACGCAATGAAGAAGTGTCCGGGCAGGTGATCTACATGAATGCAGGCGTTCATTTCTTCCCCTTGATAAAAGAATACCTAGTACAAAAAGTTGGGTACAAAGACAATGAAATAGGCATCATCAAAAGTGGTTTAAGTGCCGCTAAAAAAGAAGGTATCAAAGAACGTTTCCTGGCCGGTGAAGTGAAAATTATTATCGGCAGTGCTACCATCAAAGAAGGTATCAATTTACAGAACCGTGCGACTGTATTATATAACTGTTGGCTGGATTGGAACCCGACCGATGTAAAACAGTTGGAAGGAAGAATTTGGAGGTTTGGAAATATGTACGCTAACGTTCGTATAGTCAATCCGCTGATGGAAGATAGTATAGATACTTTCATTTTTCAAAAGCTGGAAGAAAAGACCAGCCGGATTAACGAGATATGGTATCGTGCCGGAAAGACCAATGCACTCAACCTAGAAGAATTTAACCCTTCTGAGCTTAAAATGGGACTTATAACAGATCCTTTTGCCTTGGCAGGGCTAATCCTCATGGAGGAAAGGGAGCGCTTACAGGACGAAATTACGGGTATTACGAACCAAAAGACGGTATTGGAGGAAATTGCTTCACAGAGAGAAATTTTCAATAAGAATATTGACCAGGTTAAAAAGATCGTGTATGACTACCGGCCACAAAAAAATGGAGAAAAGCCTCGCAGTACGGAAACACTCTTTAAAATCTTTAAAGATTATATCGAAGATGAGGAAACCTCCTACAATTACAAGGACCAGACTTTATTCGACCAGGTACGCAAGGCACATGCAGCCATCAAACGAGGTATTGAACAAGTGCTGGCTCCAAGAGGCTTGGATATTGGCTTTGACCTGAAGAAAGTAACCGGACAGATGAATAAAGAAATTGAGCAGAAGCAAAAATACATGGAAGAAAAAACCGGAGACAAAGCTGTTCAGGAAAAAGCAGATGCTATTATCAAAGACAGAATCAAAAAAGGATATAAACCCAAAACCGTTCCTGAACGTGTGAAAGAATTTTCTAGTCTAAATCCTAAACTATTGACTGAACTCATGGTGTATGATAATTCCGATGAAGCAAAAGACAAGAAAGAAAAACAACTGCAACGAGGTGTTGAGTTGGAAGAATCTTCCGATGCAGTTGAAGAATTAGAAGCACTTGTGCGTGATATGGAAGAAATGGATCTCATACTTTCTGAACTGGGGGAACTACAAAAAGCAGCATAATTTTTAAAACGGTACACATGGTAAAGACAACGATTGACAACCTGGTAATATTGTTGAACAAGGCTAAAGAGCAAGGATGTTCAAAAGTAAAGCTACAGCTTTACGAAGATTGGGAACAAGTCCAGAAAGAACAACGGCATCCTACACATCAAATAGATGAATACCTCGTAGATACCCGGTTCTATAATACAGTAGAATTTGAAACGGAAATTGAAAAGATGCAGGCGACTGATACCATTATTACAAAAATGGATGGAGACACATTTATCATCCGTGTTTCCCTTTCTGATCAGGATAGTCTATTGAAAAACCTTTGTATAGAAGGAGAATACAATCAATAAAAAATCAAAACTATGGCTAAAATAAAAAACAATCCTAACGACTTACTTGAAAAGGAAGGAATTTCAAAATCAATATTAAGTGAAAAGGCGATTAAATCACTCGAACTATTTAATAGAGCGAATACACTGTATGAAAAAAGACCTACTCTAAAAGAAGCACAGGAACAAGCAGAAAAAGCAGGAAAGATTGCCAGTGAGATTATCAAAAAAGAAATTGACCGGATTAAGAGCGAGGTTAAAAACGAAGCAGAAGAAAAAGAAAAAAAAGAAGTCAAAAAAGTACAATCAAAAAGAATTATTGAAAAATCCGAAAAGATATTGGATGACCTCTCCTTCTGCCGGGAGAAATTAAAGGAAGACCGTAAGCGAAAGATTGAAAGCGGAGAAATACAACCACCCCAAAAAAAAACACTGGTTACTAAACTTCGTCAGGAATTGGTACGAACCGCTACACTTATTCCAAAGAACCTTAAAGAAGATGCAAGTGTTATTCAGCGTACTCAAAAAGCAGTACTGAATTTCCTGAATGAACTCAAAGGCATTTGGGGTTTGAACAAAATAAAAACTATCCAGG
>JACQAK010000071.1 GCA_016194985.1 Bacteroidota bacterium | reverse complement strand
CATTGCTCGAGCCTTTTACTACTACTATAGCTCCTGTTAAGGCTTCATTTAAGCTATCTTTTACTGTTCCATTAATTTTGGTTTGCGAAAATGCTGTAGTATTTATGATAAGAATTGGTAATAGTATTTTATATATTGTTTTCATTTTTTTTTGTTTTGTTGTATTGATGAGTTGAGTATTATTTATATTTAATTTTGTTGTTGTTATTTAGATAGCAACAACATCGACGCACTCTTTCCTTATCAATTAAACCTGCTTTTTGTTTTAATAACTTTGTTTTTTTCATAATATTTTTTTATTCGGCTGCAAAACTATATTTATATTCTTTAATTCCTATAGATTTAGTAGAGAATTAATAAAAATGTTTTTTATTTGGATCAAATTTCAAACGTAAACCATTGATAATATTGATTTTTTAGTTATTTAATGTCTACTAAATCTATAGACTTTAAGTAAATAAGCTCATGAATCTTGTTTTGTAATTAAACAAATCTATATCTTTGCCTCACAAATTATGAAAGCCAATACATCAAATAGTATATTTTTTAGTCATCAAATAGCGATGTGCTGTTGCATGCGCCGATGTTGCTAACGGAAGGATATTGTTAAAAATATTTTGCCCCTCCGTATAGCATGGTGGGGCTTTTTTATAACAAATTTTTAATAAACATTACTTATACTCAAACACAAAAAAATGGAAAAAATATTTATTAGCGAAACAGGACCAGAAGTATCAGCAGCTATTTACGGATTTTGGAGATGGAATACCGCAACATTAGCAAATCAAAAAAAGATTGAAGATATTATACTTTACAATTTAGAGTTAGGGGTAAATACCTTTGATCATAGCAATAACTATAATAATGGAAAGATTGAAGAATTGTTTGGGAAAGTAATTTCTTCAAGTAGCATCAAGCGAGAAGATATCATTATTTCTACTAAAGCTGGAATCAGAAAATTTTCTGATAAATCAGCGAAAGGTGAATACTATGATTTGAGTCCAGAGCACTTAACAAAAAGTGTAGAAGATTCTTTAAAACGTTTAAAAACAGATTATATCGATATCTTTTTATTGGAACATTATGATCCATTATATTCGGTTGAAGAAACTGCCTCTGCTTTAATTAAATTATTACGTAGTGGTAAAATTAAAAATATTGGTGTTTCTAATTTTAATGTTTTTCAACACCGCTTATTGGCTAGTCATTTATCTCAGCCAATTGTAACAAATCATATTGAGTTAAATTTATTACAAAGTTCAGCTATTGATGATGGACGTTTGGATTTTATTAAAGAGCAATATAGCAAGCCGATGGCATTTGCGCCTTTAGCTGGTGGTCGTATTTTAAATGGAAAAGATGCAAAGGCAGTAAAAGTAAGAAAAGTATTAACTGATATAGCTAAGAAGCATTCAGTGAACGTAGAGCAAGTTGCTGTTGCCTGGTTATACAAATTAGGTGCATTGCCAATCATTGGTAGCCCCGATAAAAAACGTATAAAAAATGCAGCCAGTGCATACTCAATTAAGTTAACTAATGAAGAATGGTATAAATTATATAACGCTGCAAAATAAGACTTATGCAAAGTTTCAGAACAGAATTAGAATTAATAAATCATTCCGGAAAAGCTCTGGTAGAAAAAGATATCATTGATCTTGACAAAAAAATAAGAGAGTTTCGGGAAGGAAAGATCAACGATGAAAAATTCAGAAGCCTTCGCTTAGCCCGTGGTGTTTACGGTCAGCGCCAGCAAGGTGTTCAAATGATTCGTATTAAATTACCCTTTGGGAAAATTTCTACTAAGCAATTATTACGTATTGCTGATATTAGTGATGAGTATTCTAATGGGAATTTACATTTAACTACTCGTCAGGATATACAAATTCATCATGTGAGTTTAGACCGAACTCCTGAGTTATGGGCTAAATTAGAGCAGGATGATATTACCTTACGTGAAGCCTGTGGTAATACCGTTCGCAATATTACCGCCTCTGCCGAGGCAGGCGTTGACCCAAATGAACCATTTGATGTTTCGCCGTATGCTCATGCATTGTTCAGTTATTTTTTACGTAAGCCATTTGGACAGGAATTGGGGCGTAAGATTAAAATAGCTTTTTCTAATAACGATAAGGATACAGCAGTAACTTACATTCATGATATTGGTTTTATTCCAAAAGTAAATAGTGAAGGAGAAAGAGGCTTTAAAGTGTTGATTGGCGGAGGTCTTGGTGCCCAACCATTTTTAGCACAAACGGCTTATGAATTTTTGCCTGAAAATCAATTAGTACCATTTGTGGAAGCTACGATCCGTGTATTTGATCGTCATGGTGAACGCGTGAGCAGGCATAAGGCACGAATTAAGTATTTGATCCATAAAATTGGAATAGCCGAATTTTTAGATCTGGTGGCAGAAGAAAAAAAGGCTGTTTTAAATCCAGTATTCGAAATTGATAGAACTGTGGTTGATATAGACTTGCCAACCTCTTTACGGATAACCGCAGTTTCACCGGTATTAAATGAGTCTGAATATCTTATCTGGAAGGCAACCAATACATTTAAACAAAAACAGGAAGGCTATTACGGGGTTTATATTAAAATACTATTAGGTAATATATCATCTTCCAGGTCACGTTTATTGGCTAAAGTCATCAATGCTTATGCGGCATCAGATGATGTTCGTATCACGATTAATCAGGGTTTTTTGCTTAAATATGTTTCGGAAGAAGCCCTACCGTTTTTATACAACGAATTAAAACAATTGGAACTGGCAACGCCCGGGTTTGACTCGGTAGGAGATATCACAGCTTGCCCTGGAACCGATACCTGTAATTTGGCTATTTCCAATAGTACCAACATAACGGTAGAGTTGGAAAAGGTTATTTATGATGAGTTTCCTGACCTGATTCATAATCACGATCTTAAAATTAAGATCAGTGGCTGTATGAATTCCTGCGGACAGCATGGCTTAGCACATATTGGATTTCATGGTAGCTCTTTTAAAGTGGGAACTAATGTTGTGCCGGCGTTACAGGTATTATTAGGAGGTGGTACTATCGGTAATGGTAATGGTAGAATTGCTGAAAAAGTGATTAAGGTTGCCAGTAAACGAGGACCGGATGTATTACGTACCATTTTTAATGATTTTGAGAAACATGCCGTAGAAGGCGAATACTTTAATTCTTATTATGATAAACAGGGTAAGGATTATTTCTATCAATTATTAAAACCATTAGGAGATAATAGCACCTTGAAGGAATCTGATTATTTTGATTGGGGGTCTGATGAAAAATTTGCAACCGCTATTGGAGTGGGTGAGTGTGCAGGTGTTATCATTGATTTAGTGGCAACTTTATTTTATGAAGCAGAAGAAAAACTGGCGTGGAGTGCAGAAGCTTTTGATAATGGACAGTTTGGAGATAGTATTTATTATAGCTACGCATCCTTTATCAGTGGCGCCAAAGCATTGTTGTTGGATAAGCAGGTTCATGTGAATACGCACCATACATTAATTGCTGATTTTGATAAACATTTTGTGGAAACAAAGTTGATAAACCTGTCATCCAGTTTTAAAGACCTTGTTCTGCAAATTAATAAAAATGAGCCAGGGAAAGCGTTTTCGGAAAACTATTTTTCTCAAGCACAGTCATTTTTAAATCAGGTAAAATCATTCAGAGAAACACAAATTTTAGAATTAAAATAATATGAATCATACAGAATATACAACACCAAAAATAACGCTTGTAGGTGCAGGCCCTGGCGACATCGAGCTAATTACATTAAAAGGAATTAATGCGTTAAAAACAGCCAATGTTGTTTTATTTGATGCGCTGGTTAATAAAGAATTGTTGGAATTTGCTCCAAAGGATGCTGTGAAAATTTATGTAGGTAAGCGTAATCATCAGCATGCCTATTCACAAGATCAAATTAATTCGATCATTGTGGAAATGGCAATCAAATATGGCCATGTGGTTCGATTAAAAGGGGGAGATTCCTTTGTGTTTGGTCGTGGACAGGAAGAATTAAACTACGCTCGTTTGTTTAATATAGAAACGTCTGTTGTACCCGGTATATCCAGTTCAATCAGCGTACCTGCCTTAGCAGGTATTCCGGTAACACATCGCGGAGTAAGCGAAAGCTTTTGGGTAATTACCGGAACAACCAAAGACAATCAATTATCTCAGGATGTATTGTTAGCTTCAAAAACTAATGCGACAGTTGTTATTTTAATGGGCTTAGGAAAGCTAAAAGAAATAGCAGACATTTTTGTTAAGGAAGGAAAAGCAAATACAGCAATTGCATTAATTCAGGATGGATCGTTACCTACACAAAAAGTAGCTGTTGGGACAATCAATACAATAATTGATATAGCAGATCAATATCAAATTAAAGCGCCTGCTGTTATTGTTATTGGTGAGGTGGTTGAACAGCATCAGCAATTTGAATTCATATCAAAAGAGATTAACGTTTTATTAAATTAGTAGTTAAATATTAATGAAGTTAATTGTACTTATAGTATTTCTTTTTCATTCGTTCTTTGTTTTGTCTCAACAAAAGCAAGTAATAACCGAAGAAAAAACATTCCTCGGTTATTTTAATCAAATGCGTTTTACAAAACGTATAGGCACATGGATTGATTTACATCATAGAACAACAGATAACTTTGTAAATAGACCATTTCAATCTTTGGGACGTTTGGGATTAACTTTTTTCATTACAGATCATTTTAGATTTACTGCGGGATATTGCTTTGCTTATAATTATCCGGTAAAAGGAACGCATGCCAATAGAATAGAGCATCGTCCATGGCAACAATTATTACTTAAGCAAGAATACCATAATGTACAAACTATTCAGTTTTTGCGATTAGAAGAAAGATATAATCAGGAAGTAATAAACGATGAGGCTACAAATAATTATATCTATACAAATAGATTAAGGTATAATTATATGGTTTTAATACCTTTTTCAAAGAATGGAATTTCTCTAAAAAAATTATTTGGAGTATTAAACGACGAAGTATTTGTGAATTTTGGGAAGAATATTACTTATAATACGTTTGATCAAAATCGCTTTTTTTGTGGCATTGGTTATCAAATTGGGAAGAATAGTTCTGTCCATCTTGGATACATGAATATTTATCAGCAACTATCAGCCGGATATAAATATAGTGAGAGTCATTGCATAAGATTATTTGTTTATCATAATATAGATTTTAGAAAAGAAAAAAGTTAAGTATGTCAACCGAAGTTAAAAATACCTTATTCCCCGTTTTTTTAAAACTCGAAAATTTTCGGGTGTTAATTGTTGGCGGAGGAAAAGTAGGATTAGAAAAAGTGACGGCGATCATTAATAATAGCCCCGCTACAAAAATTACTTTGGTAGCTACTCATGTTTCTGAAGAAATTAAAGCGTTTCAAACTAATTACGCAAACATGGTTATTCATCAGCGTTCTTTTAAAGAAACAGATTTGAATGACATTGATTTAGTAATTGTGGCGATTAATAATAAAGAAACAAGTTTAGAAATAAAACAATTGGCGCAACAAAAACATATTTTAGCCAATGTGGCTGATACGCCTGAACAATGTGATTTTTATTTGGGATCGATTGTACAAAAAGGGCATGTGAAAATTGCTGTATCAACCAATGGTAAATCACCAACACTTGCTAAACGCATCAGAGAAACATTTGAAGAGTCTTTTCCTATTGAAATTAATGATTCATTAGAGAACCTGACTAAAGTCCGTAGTTATCTGGCAGGCGATTTTACTGAAAAAGTAAAACAGTTAAATGCCATCACCTCGGTTCTTTCTTCTGATCCTAAAAAATTGAAGGAAACAACTATTAGTAAAAAACGCATTTGGACTTATAGTTTATCTATTCCTTTGTTGTTGATTTTGGGATACATATTGAGTCATTTTTTACCTCCTGATATTTTGGGAGGTTACGCCTATCAATTTACACAAAGTATAGATTCTTCTATTTTTCTTTACATTTTGGCAGGCTTTATTGCGCAAATGATCGATGGCGCTTTAGGAATGGCATATGGTGTAACGGCTACCACTTTTTTATTATCCTTTGGTGTTACTCCGGCTGCCTCCAGTGCCAGTGTTCATGCTTCCGAAGTATTTACCAGTGGAGTTTCAGGATTGATGCATTTAAAATTTGGGAATGTCAACAATAAATTATTCAAGAGTTTATTGATTCCAGGTGTTATTGGAGCAATACTGGGGGCTTATATTTTGTCGTCCTTTGAACACTATAATTATATTATTAAACCTCTCGTATCTGCGTATACATTAATATTGGGAGTCGTTATTATTTTTAAGGCCCTTCAAAAAGATAAGATTCGTCAACGTATTAAACGTATTTTTCCTTTAGCGATGATCGGTGGTTTTTTGGATTCCATTGGCGGTGGCGGTTGGGGCCCTATTGTATCTTCTACCTTAATTGCCAGAGGCAGAAATCCAAGATATACCATTGGCTCTGTAAATTTAGCGGAGTTCTTTATTGCTCTTTCCAGTTCATTAACTTTTGTAACCATTATCGGATTAACACATTGGACGATTATTGCAGGATTAATTATTGGAGGGGTTATAGCGGCCCCCATTGCTGCTTATATTGCTAATAAAATCCCAACCAAAAGTATTATGATACTCGTAGGTATCGTAGTCATTATATTAAGTTTAAAACGATTATTTTTTTAAAACATGATAACAACAGACATCGCCATTATAGGCGCAGGACCAGTAGGCTTATTTGCCATTTTTGAAGCAGGACTTTTAAAAATGCGTTGCCATTTAATTGATTATTTGCCTCAGGTTGGAGGTCAATTATCAGAGATTTATCCTAAGAAACCGATTTATGATATTCCGGGTTTCCCTAGTGTATTAGCACAAGAACTGGTGGATAATTTAGTAAAGCAAGCTGAGCCGTTTAATCCTACTTATACTTTAGGAGAAAGAATAGAATCGTTGGAAAAAATTGGAGAGAGAGATTTTGTATTAACAACAAATATGGGTACAAAAATTAACGCCTCTGTTGTAGTCATTGCCGGAGGCTTAGGCTGTTTTGAACCTCGTAAGCCGGAAGTAGAAAATTTAGTTCAGTACGAAAACGGTAAGGGTGTAAGTTATATGGTGTTAGACCCTGAAGCTTATCGTGATAAGAATTTGGTAATTGCCGGAGGAGGTGACAGTGCTTTGGATTGGACTATCTTTTTGGCAAATGTGGCTAAAAAAGTAACATTGGTTCATCGCAGCGAATCCTTTAGAGGCGCTCCCGATAGCGTCAATAAAGTGATGGCTTTAGCTGCTGAAGGTAAAATAAATTTATTGCTAAATACAAATTTAACAAAAGTAAGTGGCGATGCACTTTTACAAAATGTAACCGTTGTTGACTCTAAAACCAAAGAAGAAAAAGTAATTGAGGCCGATAATTTAATTCCATTGTTTGGTTTGAGTCCTAAATTAGGACCAATTGAAAACTGGGGATTAAACATTGATAAAAATGCCATTGAAGTCAATACCGATGACTATTCAACCAATATTGAAGGAGTTTACGCCATTGGTGATATTAATACCTATAAAAATAAATTAAAACTGATTTTATGTGGATTTCATGAAGCAGCTTTGATGAGCCACAGTGCTTATAAATATATCAATCCTGGAGTTAAATACACGATGAAATATACTACCGTAAATGGAGTGAATGAGTTTTAAAATTGGTTATCTTTACAGCTAAACACTATTTAATCATGCAAATTAATTTAAAACGGATAGATAAAGACTTTAACATGGAAGCCAGAAACGAAGATGGCAATACCTTGTTAATGGATGGCTCTAAAGAAATCGGAGGTCATGGAAAAGGGATGCGCCCTATGCAATTATTGCTGGCAGCATTAGGTGGTTGCAGTTCTATTGATATTGTTTCGATTCTGAGAAAACAAAAACAGGAATTAGATTCCCTGGAGATTGAAGTGAATGGGGACAGAGATTCAGTTGGAGTAGAAGGCTATTCTTTGTTTAAAAACATCGAAGTGCATTTTATTTTGAAAGGTAATGTAGATAAAGATAAAGTAGACAGAGCTGTAAAACTATCGATGGAAAAGTACTGTTCTGTAACCAAAACATTAGAACCAACTGCTAAAATCACTTACAAAGTAACCTTAAATTAATTATCATGCTGAACTTGTTTCAGCATCTCCTTGGTGAGACCCTGAAACAAGTTCAGGGTGACCTGAGCCAAAAAGAACCAATATGAAAGATAAACAATTTGAAACACAAGCCATCCGGGCACAACTAGAACGCACAGATTACAATGAGCACTCAGCTCCTTTATTTTTAACCTCTAGTTTCGTGTTTGATACGGCGGAAGAAATGCGTGCTGCATTTAATGAAGAGTCTGATGATTTTATTTACTCCCGTTATGTGAATCCAAACACTAGCGAGTTTATTAATAAAGTATGCTTACTGGAAGGTGCTGAGGCAGGCTTTGCTACAGCAACTGGCATGGCAGCTATCTTCACAACCTTTATGTCTCTTTTAAAATCAGGAGATCATGTAGTGTCTTGTTCTTCGGTGTTTGGAGCTACGCATGCTGTGTTTACAAAATATTTTCCTAAATGGAATATCTCTCATTCGTATTTCAATACTAATAATGCCAATGAAATTGAAAAATTAATTAAGCCTGAAACAAAATTTATTTATTTAGAAACGCCTACTAATCCTGCTATCGAATTAATCGATTTGGAATTGGTAGCAGCAGTAGCTAAAAAACATAATGTCTTATTAATTGTTGATAATTGTTTTGCGACACCGTATTTACAAAATCCAATTAAGTATGGTGCTGATTTAGTAATTCACTCTGCTACGAAATATATGGATGGACAAGGTCGTGTTCTTGGCGGAATTGTAGTTGGTAAAAAAGAATTAATACATGATATCTATTTATTCGGTCGTTTAACTGGCCCATCAATGAGTCCGTTTAATGCCTGGGTATTAAGTAAGAGTTTAGAAACTTTAGCATTGCGTATGGACAGACATTGCGATAACGCCTTATATGTTGCGCAAAAATTAGAAGGACATGCACAATTAGAAAATGTATCTTATCCATTCTTGCCTTCTCATCCTCATCATGCTATTGCCAAAAAACAAATGAAAGCGGGTGGAGGTATTATTACCATTACCGTGAAAGGTGGATATGAAGCTGCGAAGCAATTTTTAGATAAACTACAAATGATCAAAATTTCACCAAACTTAGGAGATGCCAGAAGTATTGCTACTCATCCTGCTTCGTCAACACATTGTAAGTTAAGTGAAGAAGAACGATTGAAAGTTGGTATTACGCCTGGATTGATTCGTGTATCTATTGGATTAGAAAATAAAGAAGATATATTAAATGATTTATTTAGTGCTTTAAAATAAGCGCGTGAGGGATGCAAGCGAAAATCCTTTTACGTAACGAAGTGGAGTAAAAGATTGCAGCGACAACCCGACCCGCTGCCTCTTTTGCGGGGCACGCCCAAATATATAGGATGAAAAATATACAAGAAATAATAAAAAATAAATCTCCAGAAGAAGCTCTGGCATTATTAGCACAGGAGTTTCCTGGAAAGATTGTGTTTTCTACCAGCCTTGGTTACGAAGATCAGGTGATTTCGCATTTTATTTTCTCCAATAAATTACCTATCGAAGTCTTTACGTTGGATACTGGTCGTTTGTTTAACGAAACGTATTCGGTTTTAAATAGCACTTTAGAACGATATAAAACACCTATCAAAGTATTATATCCTCAAACAGAGGTCATAGAAAAATTGGTTTCAGAAAAAGGTCCTATTAGCTTTTACGAAAGTATAGAAAACAGAAAAGAATGTTGTTATATACGAAAAGTAGAGCCATTGAAGCGTGCTTTAAAAGGAAAGTCAGTTTGGATTACGGGCATTAGAGCAGAGCAATCGGATAACCGACAAGATATGCCAAACATAGAGTGGGACGAAGCGAATCAAATTATTAAGTTTCATCCGATTTTAAATTGGACATTGGAAGAAGTGAAAGCATATATTTTTAAGCACAATATTCCTTACAATCCATTGCATGATAAAGGTTTTGTGAGTATCGGTTGTGCGCCTTGTACCAGAGCCATTAAAGATGGAGAAGATTTCAGAGCCGGCCGCTGGTGGTGGGAACAAAACGATAAAAAAGAATGTGGATTACATAGTAGGTAAGATTAAAGATACAAGAAATAAGATTAAAGATTGGTAAATAGTATTGTCTTTTGATTGTCACTTCGAGCGAAGTAGAGAAGACATCAAAGGGTAGAAAAGAGAAAAATATAATGAGTAATAAAAAAGATTATTTAGATGAATTGGAAGCAGAAGCCATTTACATTCTGCGAGAAGTAGCCGGACAATTTGACAGACCTGCCCTTTTATTTAGTGGTGGTAAGGATAGTATTTGTTTAGTGCATTTAGCATTAAAAGCATTTCGTCCGGGAAAATTCCCATTCCCTTTAGTACATGTGGATACCGGACATAACTTTGAAGAGGCCATTGTTTATCGTGATAATTTAGCAAAGAAGCTGGATGAAAAATTAATTGTGCGTTATGTAGCGGATACCATCAAAGCAAAAAAACTGCAAGATGGCAAAGGCAAATTCCCGAGCCGTAATGGATTACAAACATATACCTTGTTGGATGTGATTGAAGAGTTTGAGTTTGATGCTTGTATTGGTGGTGCTCGCAGAGATGAAGAAAAAGCAAGAGCTAAGGAACGTATATTTTCTGTAAGAGATGAGTTTGGACAATGGGACCCCAAAATGCAACGCCCTGAGTTATGGAATATCTACAATGGTAAAATAAACAAAGGCGAAAACGTGCGTGTGTTTCCAATTTCCAACTGGACAGAACTGGATGTGTGGAATTACATCAAGCGTGAAAATATTGAATTGCCTTCTATTTATTTTACACATGAACGCGAGTGTATCTTAACAGAAAACGGGCAATTAATGAATACCAACGAATTTGTAACCATCGATGAAAAAGATATCATCGTGAAAAAGAAAGTACGTTACCGCACCGTTGGTGATATGACTTGTACAGCCGCAGTAGAAAGCGAAGCGTATACCGTTGATGATATTATAAAAGAATTAAAAGAAGCGAAAATTAGTGAACGTGGTGCTACCCGTATGGATGACAGAGTAAGCGAAGCAGCCATGGAAGACAGAAAAAAAGGAGGATACTTTTAGAGTTATAAGTGATGAATTTTGAGTTATAAGTTTGGTTTATAATTCAGATTCATGACCTAACTCATAACTTATAATTTATAACTCATAATTAATTAAATGGACTTATTAAGATTTTTTACAGCAGGTAACGTTGATGATGGCAAGAGCACATTGATTGGACGTTTATTATATGATAGCAATTCTATTTCTACAGATATCATTGAAACATTGACACGTCAAAGTAAGACCACGGGCGTTAATACCGAAATTGATTTGGCATTATTAACAGATGGCTTAAGAGCTGAACGTGAGCAAGGCATTACCATTGATGTGGCCTATAAGTATTTCAGTACCGAGAAGCGTAAGTTTATTATTGCTGATACTCCCGGACATATACAGTACACCCGTAACATGTTTACCGGAGCTTCTAATGCGAACCTAGCAATTATCTTGGTGGATGCCCGAAACGGAATTACCGATCAAACTAAGAGACATAGCATCATTTCGGCGATACTAGGTATACCACATATTTTGGTATGTATTAATAAAATGGATTTGGTTAACTATTCTGAAGAGGCATATAAGCAAATAGAAAAAGACTATTTAACCTTTGCCCAGCAATTGCATTTAAAAGATATTTCTTTTATACCGGCAATTGCTTTAGCCGGAGATAATGTAGTTACTCAATCTGATAAAATGCCTTGGTATAAAGGAAAGCCTTTATTGGAATTTTTGGAGACTATAGAAATTGCTGAAACTAAACAAACAGAACTTTCTCGTTTTCAGGTGCAGTATGTCATTCGTCCTCAAACGGATGAGTTACACGATTACCGTGGCTTTGCGGGTAGGGTAGTGAGTGGCACTTACCAAAAAGGACAAAAAGTAACCGTATTGCCATCTTGTATCGAAACAACTATTGATAAAATAGAAGTAAATCAACAAGAAGTGAATATCGCAGAAACCAATACACCGGTGGTATTACATTTAAAAGACGATGTGGATATTAGCCGAGGCAATAGTATTGTGCCAACGGAGCATTTACCCAGAACCGAAAAAGAAATCACGGCAACTATTTGCTGGATGGATAATGCGGCATATATCCCCGGGCAAAAAATATTACTGCAGCAAAATTCTTTCAGAACCAAAGCATTGGTAAAAGAAGTGATTAGTAAAGTAGATATTCATTCGTTTAAGGCATTAGAGAGCGATGGAGCCATGAAGCTAAATGATATCTGTAAAGTATTAATTAAAACAGCAGAGCCGGTGAGTTTTGATAGTTATTCAGACAATAGAAACAGTGGTTCTTTTATTCTGATTAATGAAAATACGAATAATACGATCGCGGCAGGGACAATTGATTAATATTTAACCGCAGAGAGGCAAAGATTTTTTTCGCAAAGAAAAAGAGAAGAATTATATTTGTCGACTTTAAAACAATACCAACAACCTCTTAGCGTCCTCTGTATAAATACTCAGCACTCTTAGCGGTTAAATAAAACAACAAAAATGGAATTAATCACCACCTACATCTGCAAAAAATTTGATATTGGCGTGCACGACAATATGTTTGGAGGCACTTTAATGTCTTTAATTGACGATGCAGCCGGTTCTTATGCTTCGCAATTATGCGATACGCCTCGTATGGTAACTATTAAATTTGATGAGCTGGTATTCAAAAAACCGGTAAAAGTGGGAAATATTTTAAAAGTATATGGAAAAGTTGTAAAGTTTGGTAATTCCTCATTGGAGCTATATATGGAAATTCGTAAACATAATGTGTATACTGGGGAGCAGGAAATTGTAACTCATACCAATGTAAAATTTGTGCGGATTGATGAAGAAGGAAATCCTATTCCAATTTCGGAACGTGTAAAGTTAAGATATGAAGAACGTCTTAAAAAGTATGGTAAAGGACTATTGACTATTGAAGAAAAAGGATCCGAAAAAGAAATTCACAACTTGAATTAATGTTTTTTTGATGTTTGAATCTTAACTAAAAAAGTAAAATAGTATTGCGCTTAAATCCAATATAATAAAGCCCCATAATATTTTTAAAATAGATTTATCTAAGCCATCATTGAAGAAGAAAGAAATCAGCGTTAAAAATAGAATAATGAAATAATACGCAAAATGAACTGTTAAACTGTAACTGAATAACCAGTTTTGCTTGGTAAATAAAAT